>CAZTMB010000004.1:55454-64976 GCA_964614695.1 uncultured Isosphaeraceae bacterium
TACCGCTATCTCGGCCGTCTTGAAGCCACCTTCGATGCGGCGGGCGAGATCCTCTCGATCAGTCCCGACAGTGGGCCGATCCGCGTGATCGGCGGCGACTTCCCCGACGCGGTGTCGGCGGATCCCGTCATCCAGTCGCTCGTGGTGGACCCGGTCGAAGCCTGCGTCGAGGCGCTGGAATTGAACGTGATCGCCGTCAACGAGGTACCGCTCGACGGCCGCACCTCGCAGGTGCGTTCTCGGGAGACCAACGAAGGCAACCTCTGTGCCGACGCTCTCCGATGGCAGGCGTCCCGGCTCGCGGCGGACTACGGCGTGCCCGTCCCGCAGGTGGCGCTTCAGAACGGCGGCGGCATCCGAAACGACTCGATCGTGCCGGTCGGCGACTTCACCGAGCTCGACAGCTTCGACATCCTGCCGTTCGTCAACTTCGTTTCGGTGTTCCCCGCCGTGCCCGTCGAGACCTTGAAGCAGGTGCTCGAGAACGCGGTCTCCCGCATCGCGCCGCCTCCGGGCTCGCCGACCTCCGGCAACGGCCGCTTCGCGCAGATCTCGGGCTTTCGTTTCACCTACAACGTCGATCTGCCGCCGGGTTCGCGAGTGACCGGAGTCGTCCTCGACAACGGCCCGGTGGTCGTGTCCAACGGCATGGTGGTCGAGGGCGCCGAGCCGATCACCGTCGCGACGGTCGACTTCCTTGCTCGCGGCGGCGACCAGTATCCGTTCGGCGATCTCCCGTTCGTCAACCTCGGCGTGACGTGCCAGCAGGGTCTCGAGAGCTACGTGATCGCGGGTCTTGGCGGGCGGATCTCGGCGGATCAGTACCCCGTCGAAGGGCAGGGCCGGATCGTGAGACTCGACAATCCGGCGGATCTGAACGACGACAGCGTGATCAATGCCGCCGACCTCGCGATCCTGCTCTCGCTCTGGGGCGCGTGCCCGCTCACGGGCGCCTGTGCGGGCGATCTCGATGGCGACGGAATCGTCGGAGCTTCCGACGTGACCGTGCTCCTTGCCTCGTGGACGCTCTGATCTCCGCGAGTTCCTGAGAACACCGTGCGTCGCGGCCCCCGGGCAGTCGACGGGACGACTTTGGTTTCGAGGCAGGAACTCCGCCCTGACGGGCTGCCGGCCGCGGACGCGAGGCGGTTCGGATCGCGATCCGTACCATCGCCCCACCCATGAACCGCTCGGGACCGACGGACCTCGACCTCGCCATCGCTGCGGCGCTCGCCGCCGATTCGAGAGGCTCGTCGGCGAAGCCGCCGCCGGGAGACGAAGCGGTCGCTGCATGGATCGGGGTGCTTCGTCTCACGGTCTTCGCGGAGTTTCTTCAGCCAGCGGCGGCGGGTCGCGAGCCCCGGTCGGCGATGGTGGCGAGTCTGCGGAGCGGGCTTGCGATGCTGCTCGAACAGGCGATCGCCTCGGAGACTCCGTTGATCGAGCCGGATCCGAGTCCGTTCATCGATGCGCTGCCGGAGATCGCCCGGCTCGCAAGGCTCGACGCCGCCGCGGCGCTTGAGGGCGACCCCTCGGCTCGATCGATGGTCGAAGTGGTCGCCGGTCTCCCGGGGCCACGAGCACTGCTGGTCCATCGCGCGGCGCATCGGCTGCATCTCGAAGGCCATCGGCTGCTCGCGCGGCTGCTCGCCGAAGCGGCGCATCGCGAGACGGGGATCGACATCCATCCGGGGGCCTCGATCGGCGAGTCGTGCTTCATCGATCACGGCACCGGCGTCGTGATCGGCGAGACCGCGGTGATCGGCCGGCGATGCCGCCTCTATCAGGGCGTGACGCTCGGCGCGAGGTCGTTTCCCAGGGACGAGGCCGGGGCGATCGTGCGTGGCGCGAAGCGGCATCCGACCCTCGAGGATGACGTGGTCGTCTACGCCAACGCGACGATCCTCGGCGGCGACACGGTCATCGGACGAGGCTCGGAGATCGCCGGCGGTTCGTTCGTCACCTCGTCCGTCGCCGAAGGGCACATCGCCTGGACCCCTCGCGAGCGACCGACGGTCCGTCCCCGCGGCGGATGATCGTCGGCGTCGGTCTCGTTCGCGGCGGAGATCCGGGACGTTGGGTCTCGTAGGATGCGACTTTCGGCCTCCTGCCGGTCGGCAGGGCGCCGGTTCGTCCATCTCGGTCCGCACCCCGCTCAGGATTCCCGCGACATGTCCGCCCATCCGTTCTCCGCCGCTCGTGAACGCCTCTCCACGGCCCTTGGCGATCGCGAGGTCTTTCGCATCGACGCGCTTCGCGAGCATGGCGACATCGCGCGGCTTCCCATCGGGATCAAGGTCCTGCTCGAGGCGTGCCTCAGGAACTGCGACGGGCGCGTCGTCACCGAGGAGCATGTGCGTTCGCTCGCCGCGTTCGACGCGAAGCGGGTCGGCGAGCGGGAGATCGCCTTCATGCCGGGCCGCGTCGTGCTGCAGGACTTCACCGGGGTGCCGTGCGTGGTCGACCTCGCCGCGATGCGCGACGCGATGGTCGCCCTCGGGGGCGATCCCGCGAAGGTCAATCCGCTCGTGCCGTGCGATCTCGTGATCGACCACTCGGTGCAGGTCGACGCGTTCAACTCGGGCGTCGCGCTCTCGATCAACAACCGGCTCGAGTTCGATCGGAACCGCGAGCGCTACGAGTTCCTCAAGTGGGGCCAGTCGGCGCTGCGGAACTTCCGCGTCGTGCCGCCCGCGACGGGCATCGTGCACCAGGTGAACCTCGAGTATCTCGCGAAGGTCGTCTGGGACGACGGCCGCACGCTCTATCCCGACTCGCTCGTGGGGACCGACAGCCACACCACGATGATCAACGGGCTCGGCGTGGTGGGCTGGGGAGTCGGCGGCATCGAAGCCGAGGCCGTCATGCTCGGACAGCCCTGCTACATGCTGATCCCCGAGGTCGTCGGTGTTCGGCTGCACGGCCGGCTTCCCGAAGGCACCAACGCGACGGATCTCGTGCTTCGCGTGACCGAGGTCCTTCGAGCCCACGGCGTCGTCGGCAAGTTCGTCGAGTTCTTCGGGCCGGGCCTGGCGGACATGCCGCTCGCCAACCGCGCCACCATCGCCAACATGGCGCCCGAGTACGGCGCGACCGTGGGCCTCTTCCCGATCGACGAGCACACGCTTCGCTATCTCGAACTGTCCGGCCGCAGCGAATCGCTGTGCAGGACCGTCGAGCAGTACGCGCGGCTTCAGGGACTTTGGCGAGACGACTCGATGCAGGCCGTCTACACCGACGTGCTCGAGATCGATCTTTCCCGCATCCGTCCCTCGCTCGCGGGGCCCCGCCGACCGCAGGATCGCGTCGATCTCGACGACATGCGATCGCAGTGGCATCGCAGCCTCGCGGACCACTTCGGCAAGCCCGATGCGGTCGAGACCGTCCGGGTCGATCGATGGGCCGGCGAGGGCGGTCAGGACGACGAGGATGCCCCCGCGGTGGCCACCGCGGTTCGAGAGCGGGTCAGAGTCGAGTGCGATGGCGAGGGCTTCGAGCTTCGCCACGGCGACGTGGTGGTCGCCGCCATCACGAGCTGCACGAACACCAGCAACCCGAGCGTGATGCTCGGCGCCGGGCTTGTCGCGAAGAAGGCCGCCGCGCGGGGCCTGACCCGCAAGCCGTGGGTCAAGACCTCGCTCGCGCCGGGTTCGCGCGTCGTCACCGAGTACCTCACGAAGGCCGGTCTGCTCGACGATCTCGAGGCGACCGGGTTCCACGTGGTCGGCTACGGGTGCACGACGTGCATCGGCAACAGCGGCCCGCTGCCCGAGCCGATCCGCGAGGCGGTCGTCAAGCACGACCTGGTCGTCGCGAGCGTGCTGAGCGGCAATAGGAACTTCGAGGGCCGGATCCATCCCGACGTCAAGGCGAACTACCTCGCGTCGCCGCCGCTCGTCGTCGCCTACGCGATCGCCGGCACCGTGGACATCGATCTCACCAGCGAGCCGATCGGGGTGGATCGCGATGGTCGGGACGTCTTCCTTCGGGAGATCTGGCCGACCGAGCAGGAGATCGACACGCTGCTCGCGTCCTGCGTGACGCGCGAACAGTTCGAGTCGCAGTACGCCTCGGTCTTCGAAGGCTCCGACGAGTGGAAGGCGATCGCGACCTCCGGTGGGCAGATGTACGGATGGGATGCCGAGAGCACCTACATCCAGAATCCTCCCTTCTTCGCGTCGATGCCGAAGGAGGCGCCGCCGATCCATTCGATCGAGGGAGCGCGGTGCCTCGTCAAGGTCGGCGACTCCGTGACCACCGATCACATCAGTCCGGCGGGCTCGATCAAGAAGGACTCGCCGGCCGGCAAGTGGCTCACCGAGCGAAGCGTGCCGGTCTCGGAGTTCAACAGCTACGGCTCGCGACGCGGCAACGACCGGATCATGACTCGCGGCACCTTCGCGAACGTGCGGCTGCGCAACCAGCTCGCCCCGGGCACCGAAGGCGGGTTCACCACCGACTTCACCGATGGTGCCGTCAAGTCGATCTTCGAGGCGAGCGAGCGATACCGCGCGGCGGGCGTGCCGCTCGTCGTGCTGGCCGGCAAGGACTACGGCATGGGATCGTCGCGCGACTGGGCGGCCAAGGGCACGAACCTGCTCGGAGTGCGCGCGGTGATCGCAGAGAGCTTCGAGCGGATCCATCGCAGCAACCTCGTCGGCATGGGCGTGCTGCCGATGACCTTCAGGCCCGGCGAGAACGCGGGCTCTCTCGGCCTCGACGGGAGCGAGACGTTCGCGGTCGTGCTGAGCGACGATCTCGCGCCGCGGCAGGATCTCGAGGTGGTCGCCACGCATCCGTCCGGCCGCGAGATCCGCTTCAAGGCGTTGTGCCGGATCGACACGCCGGTCGAGGTCGACTACTACCGCCACGGCGGCATTCTTCAGTACGTGCTTCGGAAGATGGCAGCGGACGCTTGACGAAGGCCGCCCGCCCGAGCGAGGAACTTCGGAAGCCCGACGGCGCGAGAGGCCTTCGCGTCGTCGAGTTGGAGGTTCAACCGCCGCGGGCCGAAGCGGTGATCGTGACCTGCGACAGCGGCGACCTGGTCTTCGAGGCGGTGGCGGCGCTGCTTGCCGAGCCCGAGATCGCCCGCGTCGTCATCGTCGACAACGCGAGCCGCGCCGAGTACCGATCCCGGTTGCGGTCCTTGGCAAGTGCCCGCGTCGCTGTGGAACTCGCGGATCGCAACCGAGGATTCGCCGCGGGCGTGAACCTCGGCCTGGCCCGTGCGACCGCGAGGTCGGTGGCGATCGTGAATCCCGATTGCGTGGTGAAGCCGGGATCGATTGCGGCGCTGCTGGAGGTGTTGGAGTCGCGGCGGGAGGCGGGCCTCGTCGGCGGACTCGTCGTCGATCCGTGCGGACGCGAGCAGGAGGGCGCTCGTCGCGACCTGCCGACACGCCGCCATGCGATCGCACGGTGGCTCGGGCTTCGCGGTCCGCGATGGCGGTTCAATCACGCTGGCCTGCCGCTGCCTGATGCGGAGATCGAGGTCGAGGCGATCTCGGGCGCATTCATGATGGTGCGACGGGAGTGCCTCGAGTCCGTTGGAGGACTCGACGAGCGATTCAGGTTGCACTTCGAGGATCTCGACTGGTGCGCGAGATTCCGGCGTTCGGGACAGCGGGTGCTCTTCGTGCCGCAGGCGGCGGCGATCCATGCCAAAGGGACCTCGTCCGCCGCGCGGCCGATCCACGCGTGCTTCCACAAGCATCGCTCGTTGGTGCTCTTCGATCGCCTGCACGCCGTCTCTCCTTGGCAGCGGCGGACCCGGTGGCTGTTCGCGAGCGCCGTGTGGGTCGGGTGTGGATTCGCGATCGTCGCCGAGGCGGTGCGCGCGACGCGCGGGCGAGATCGCGCCGTCCGTAGGGGCGAACAGGCGCGAACGGCATCAGCCTGCTTCGCGGGAACGCAGGGCGATTCGGCGCGCATCCCGTCCGCGTGATCGGCTGCGGCGGGGAACAAGCGCCCACGCGAGCGCGTTCGCGATCGCGGCCACGGAGGCGGTGCGACGCTCCTGGATCGCGCGACGCGCGGACAGCACGCGACCGATGGCTCGCAAGGCCTCGACCTTCGCCCGCAGCACCAGCCGACCCTGCCCGCGGGCGGCTCCTGCAGCCACGCAGGCCAGTTGCGCCGTGGCGAAGGCGGGAAGCAGGAGCAGGTTCAGAGGCCACGGCATGCATCGCACGAAGCACCAGACCATGTTCCGATGGCCATGGAAGGTCGCGAAGTCGCTGCGAGGGCCGCCCGAGGAGTGCCCGTGCTCGTGATCGCAGACCGCGTCGGCGACGCAGACGCACTCGAAGCCGGCGAGCCGGAGCCGGAATCCAAGATCGACGTCCTCGAAGTAGCAGAAGAAGTCCTCTTCGAAGGCGCCGGCTTCGACAAAGCGGTCCCGCCGATAGACCGCCGCCGCGGCACACGCGGAGAATGCCTCGAGATTCCGCGCAGGTGCGGATCTCGCCCCGTAGCCGTGCCGCCACGCGAGCCCGCTGCAGTGCAGGGCGTCGCCTGCACCATCGAGCAAGCCGGGACTGCCTCCGAGGAACTGCACGGACGCGAAGCTCGCCGCGCGGGGATGGCGATTCGCGGCCTCGAGCATCGCGGCGACCCAGCCGGGGCGAAGCGAGACATCGGCGTTGAGCACCGCGACCAAGCCGCCGGAGGCCATGGCCACGCCGCGATTCGCGGCTGCGGCAAATCCGATGTTCGCCCCGGCCGGGATCCATCGGACCGCCCCGAAGTGGGAGACGATCTCGGCGGTCGGGTCGGTGCTTCCGGCGTCGACGACCAGCACCTCGACCGGCGGCGGTTGCTGGTCCAGGATCGAAGCGAGACACCGCCCGATGCAGTCGGCGGACTGATGGGTCACGACGACCAGCGACAGCCGGGGCGGATCTGCCGTGAATCGTGTCGAGAAGTCGGGGACTGGTTCGATCATGGAACTCGGCGGGTCGGGCGGACCGATCCGAGGCGTCGCGAGAACACGGCTTCCGCTAGCATCGCACCTTCATGGATGATCGGGTCACGTGCCTGCTGGCGCTTGGAGGCGCCGGACTCGCCGCATGGATCGCGTCGGCGGTCGTCTCGCGCCCTGTGTTCGCCTCGCTGGCGGTCGGTCGAGATGTCCATTTTCGAAGCCAGTCCGAGCCGATCGGTCGGGGCGGTGGGGTTGCGGTGGCCGTGCCGGTCCTCGTGGCATCCGTCCTGTGCGGGTGGGCCGATTCATTTCCGTCTCAGAGCACGGGGATCGCGCTGATCGGCGCGCTGTCGATCTCGTTCCTCGTCGGACTCGTCGATGATCTGCGTCCGCTCGGCCCGCTCGCGAAGTTCATCGGGCAGTGCTTGGCCGCCACGGTGCTTGCCACGGCCTTGGCGTGGTCCGGCGCGGCATGGCCGGTGCTCGCGATCGCGGTTCTGCTCTCGTTGTGGAGCCAAAATGCCTGGAACTTCATCGATGGCACCGACGGCCTGATGGCGAGCGCCGCGATCGCGGTGTTCGCCGTCGGGGGCGGATTGGCCTGGCACGTCGCGTCGGAGCCGAGCGAGATCGTCTTCCTGTCGGCACTCGTCGTGGCGGCGATGGTCGGATTCCTCCCGTGGAATCTTCCGTTGGCGAGGCTCTTTCTGGGGGACGCGGGGAGCCTCTTCGTCGGGGGCGCCTACGCCATCTGCACCGTGCTGGCGTTTCAAGCGAGCCCTTCGCTTGGTTGGGCTTGGCTCGTGCTCGGTGCCCCCATCCACGCCGATGTGCTGGTTTGCCTCGTGCGGCGCGTGGTTCGCCGTTGCAGGTGGTGGGAGGGGCACCGCGAGCACGCCTACCAGCACGTCTTCCACCGCCGTCGCTCGCACGCGGCCCCGCTGGCTCTCGGTGCGGGGCTCTGGCTTCTGGTGGCGTTGCCGACCTCGATCTGGGCGATCGACGGCGGTTGGATCGCGGCGGTGGTTGGCATCGGGATCTGCGTCATCGCCGTCGCTGCGCTGGGATCGGGACAACCGATCGGATCGGCAGCTCCGGTCGCCGCGACGCACCATCCGACCGTCTTCACGCCGGCCGCGCCGACGAGGCGGCCTCCGGTTCCCGCCCCCGCCGTCCTCGCGATTCCCAGGCTTGGCGGACTCTCCCGGGAGTCTCGAGATTCCCTCGCAGAGGTCGCGGTGGAGCGGACGGTCGGCGCCGCGTTCGCCGCGACTCCGCTGCGAAAGTAGGCGGGAACTTCCGGTTCTTTTGCCGGAGTTGCGGAGCCTTGGTCATGGTCGGGGATGCTCGGTCTCGCGATGATCGCGATGACCGGGTGGATCGGTGAATGGCTCCGCGATGCCGAGCGTCAGTGGCTCGCCGGAGACGGGGCAATCATCGATCGTCTTCACCGTCTCGAGGCTGATCCGCCCACCGCATGGTGCTCGTGGTGCGGACTCTCTGTGGGGCTCGGCGAGCGGCGCGAACCGTGTCTCTCCTGCGACGGACTGCGACGTCGTCACCGGCGAGTCGTCCGGCTGTCCGAACTACAAGGCGACTGGCGGTCGGTGCTGCTTCGGGTCAAGTATGGCTGCGATGCGGTGAGCGCCGAGATTCTTGGCTGCAGGCTGGTCGAGCAGTTCCGGAACTGCGGAGGCCTCATCGGAAGCGCGGACACCATCGTGGTGCCCGTCCCCGCCTCGCCGCTGCGACGGTGGCATCGGGGCATCGATCCAGTCGGGGAGATCGCCGTCTCGTTCGCGAGATCGATCGCCGCTCCACTCGTCCGGCCGATACGCCACGCGGGCGGCGTGCCTCGAACCGGACAAACCCGCGCGGAGCGTCGCTCCCGACGGTTGGCCCTTCGGTGGGGTTGGCGAGATCGGCGGGCGCTCGCCGGGCTTCGCGTGGTGCTCGTTGACGACGTGCTGACCACCGGCGCGACGATCCATGAGGCGACAACGTTGCTACGGACTCTTGGCGTTGAGGAGGTCGAGGCGGCGGTGGTTGCCGTGACGCCGACGCCCGGGAGAGCGACCCGCCAACAAAATGTCTCCCTAACCCCTTGACAGGTTCCGGCGGGTCCGTAGACTCCCTCTCCGCTCGTGACCCGGGCATCGATGGATGTCCCGGGTATCGCCGTCCCGGCGAACGGGCGAAACCTTGACAAGTGAACAGTCGGGATCGCCGCGAGGATGTGCCGGCACCGCATCGGTTTCACAGCCGATTCGGGAGCCGGATCCCAGGGGTTGACCGTCACAGCAGTCAACCCCGGAACATCCTTGTGATGCCAATGAATCGGTCATTCCGAGACACCCATTCACGTGTCGAGATGTGCGACACGGGCATGGATGTTCCAAACACAGCAGCAGGAAAGCCGACCTGCTGCCGACGAATCCGTCTCGGGTTCGTCGCGACCGGCCGGTGAGCAATCACCGGTCCATCCAGGCAAACTCCATTTGATGCCATCCCGGTCCTTGTGACCGGGTGCAACGAATTCAACTGAAGAGTTTGATCCTGGCTCAGATTGAACGCTGGCGGCATGGCTAAAACATGCA
>CAZTMB010000005.1:0-7899 GCA_964614695.1 uncultured Isosphaeraceae bacterium
TCGACCTTGCCGTAGGTCCGCTTGCGGGGCTCGACGAGCGGGGTCTCGACCTTCTCGAAGGAGATCTTCGAGCCGCCGGTCTGCGGGTCGTAGGTCGCGACGGTCGTCGCGAGGAACTGGTCGTCGTTTCGCTCGGTGAAGTCGGTGCGGTAGTGGCTGCCGCGGGACTCCTTCCGCTCGAGGCCGCCGCGGGTGATCGCCTCGGCGAGGACGAGCATGTCGCCGACCGCCCGCGCGTAGGCGAGAGTCTGGTTGGTCCACATGCCGGTGTCGGAGAGGCGGATCCTCGCGTAGCGATCGCGAAGTTCGGCGATCTTTGCGAGCGACTGCTCGAGCCGCGGCCCGCTCTTGACCACGGTGCTCGCGGCGGTGGTTTCGTCGCCGAGCTCCTTGCCGATCGCGTAGGGGTTCTCGGTGCCGTTGGCGTCGAGCAGCTCCTTCATCCGCGACTCGGAGCGCGCCTTCGCCGAGTCGAACGCGGTCGAGGCCGCGTCGGCGGCGGGGGACTGCTCGCGGGCGAAGTTGACCACGCCCGCGCCGCAGAAGAGCCCGTCGAAGATGCAGGACAAAAGCGCATTCGCGCCGAGGCGATTCGCGCCGTGGTACTGGTAGTTCACCTCGCCGAAGGCGTAGAGCCCCGGGATGTTCGTGGTCATCGACTTCGGCGAGCCGTAGCGCAGGCCCTTCGAGTCGGGGTTCGCCTCGTAGGTCGTCCAGAGGCCGCCCATCGAATAGTGGACGCCCGGGAAGATCTTCATGGGCAGCTCGGCCGGATCGTCGCCGACGAACTTGCGGTAGATCTCGATGATGCCGCCGAGCTTGCGCTCCAAGTACTCGCGGCCGAGGTGGGTGAGGTCGAGGTAGACCATGTTCCCGCCGCCGACGCCGAGGCCGTCGTGCACGCAGATCGAGAAGATCTCCCGCGTCGCGATGTCGCGCGGCACGATGTTGCCGTACTTGGGATACCGCTCCTCGAGGAAGTAGTAGCGCTCCGCGTCGGGGATCTGCCGCGGGTCGCGGGTGTCGCCCTTCTTGCGCGGCACCCACACGCGTCCGCCCTCGCCGCGGGCCGACTCGCTCATGAGGCGAAGCTTGTCGGCGCCGGGGATCGCGGTCGGGTGGACCTGGATGAATTCGCCGTTGGCATAGAGCGCGCCCGCCTGGTAGCAGCGGCTCGCCGCGGCGCCGGTGCACATCACCGAGTTGGTGCTCTTGCCGAAGACGAGCCCGCAGCCGCCGGTCGCCATCACCACAGCGTCGGCGCGGAAGGTGCGGACCTGCATCGTGCGCAGATCCTGCGCGACGATGCCGCGGCAATGGCCGTGCTCGTCGAGCACCGGCCCGAGGAACTCCCAGTGCTCGTACTTGGTCACCTTGCCCTCGGCCTCGACGCGGCGGACCTGCTCGTCGAAGGCGTAGAGGAGCTGCTGGCCGGTGGTCGCGCCGGCGAAGTGCGTGCGCTTGTAGAGGCTGCCGCCGAAGAGCCGCAGGTCGCGCTGTCCCTCGGCGGTGCGGTTGAAGGGCACGCCCATGCGGTCGAGCAGGTCGATGATCCGCGGCGCCCAGTGGGCCATCTCGTAGACGGGAGGCTGGTGCGCGAGGAAGTCGCCGCCGTAGATCGACTCGTCGAAGTGCTCGTGCTCGCTGTAGCCCTGCTGCCGGGCGATCTCGTTGCAGGCGTTGATGCCGCCCTGCGCGCAGACGGAGTGGCTGCGCTTGACCGGCACGATCGAGAAGAGATCGACCGGGACTCCGCCTTCGGTGATGCGAAGCGTCGCGGAGAGTCCCGCGAGCCCGCCTCCCACCACGATCACCCGATGTCGTGCGCCTGAAGCCATGGGTCGATCAATCCTTTCCGAGCGTCGGTCCGCTCGCTCGACTCGTTTCGTCTCTCAGTTGCCCGGCTCGAGCGCGTCGCCGGGTTCGATCCCCTCGGTGAGCTTCACGCCCGCCTGCATCTGCGCCTCGACGATCTTGGCCTCCTCGATGTTGAGCGTGGAGAAGCCCCAGATCGCGGCGAGCCCCATCGCGCCGAGCCCGATTCCGATCGCGGTGCAGACCTTGCCCCAGCGTTCCTGGGCCTGACGGCTCACCGTGAGTCCCCAAGTGATCGCGGCGCTCCAGAGGCCGTTGGCGAAGTGGTAGACGGTCGCGAGCACGCCCGCGAGATAGAAGGCCGCCATCGCCAGGCCCATCCGTCCGTCCTGGAAGTGCTCGGCGGTCGTCGAGGCGGCTTCGGTCGGGCTGAAGGTCGGGAAGAATCCGCCGTAGGTCCAGCCCCACCGCAGGCTCGAGAGGTGGAAGAAGATGAAGACCAGCGCGATGTACCCCGTGGCCCGCTGGAGGGCGTACCGCCAGTTGCCTCCGTAGCGGTAGGCGGCGACGTTGGTCCGTCCGGTCCGCGCGAAGACGACGCCCATCGCCGCGTGGTAGAGCAGCGGCAACCAGATCAGTCCCACTTCGATGAGGACCAGCGCCGGCAGCGAGTGGATGAAGTCGACCTCGTGCTGGAAGGTGTAGACGCCACCGGTGCCCGGACCGTAGGGGCTGTGCCCGAACTGGTTGCCCCAGACGATCGAGGAGTTCGTCGTGAGATGCGGGATCAGGAAGACCCCGATGGGCACCACGCCGCTCAGCGAATGCAGGCGGCGCAGCAGGAAGTAGTGGCGGTCGAGAAAGCTCCCGGAGGAGCCGGCCGGGGCGGCGTGGGCGATGCTCATGGGAAGCGGCGAGTATACGAGGCGCGAGTCACCGGCTCGCGATTCGCGTTCACGTGGCGATGGATGCGAGTCTCCCGATGAACCTCGATCGGCGGCGGCCCGGGGCCTCCGGCCGAGTCAGGCCGCGGCCGACGCGGGAATCCGCTCAGGGGATGTGCAATCCGCCGGGCGTCCTGGTGCCGGACGAGGGCTCGGCCGGAGCGGCGGTTGCGGCTCCCGAGGCCATCTGGGCGGCGACGAGCTTCGCGATCTGCACGTACCGGCTCCGCAGTTCGCCGAGGATCTGGCGAAGTTCCTCCGCCTCCTCGGCGGTGAGATTGCCCCGGGTCTTCTCGTCGAGCATTCCGAGCAGGTCGATCGAGAAGCGGGCGCCCTCGAGATCGATGACCACGCGGCCGGTCTTGGGGTCCTGCATCGCGCCGAGACCCATGATCGCCTGCGAGGCGAGCATGCCGACGAGGCCCCGGAAGTCGGCGGGCGGCAGCTCGTCGCCGCGGCGCTCCTCCTTCGACGCCTCGACCTTCGCCTCGGCGGCGGCGAGCTTCTCCTTCTCGGCCTGGGCCTGCGCCTTCCAGTCGGAGTCGATGTGCAGTTTCGGTTCGGTGTCGCTCACGGTTCGGCTCCGTCGGTGAAGGTGAAGGGGCGAAGTATAGTTCTCCGAGGTCCCCGGTCCGGAGCTGCCGTCGACGATCGAACGCGGTTTCTCCGGTCGTTTTCGAAGAGCAGACACCCCGCATGCGATCCGAACGCCGTGGTCGACGAATGCCCGAGCAGCTCCTGCGGCGATCCGCCGCGCTCGGTCTCGCGGCGATCGCGATGTTCTCGGCGTGCGCGTCGGAGGGACCTTCGCTCGCCGAGCCCCGCAGCGTCTCGCTCGAGGACTTCTCGCGGCCCGAGGCGAAGCCGAGGATCGTCAACGAGGTCCCGGAGTCCGTCTTCGCGCCGGCGGTCGAGGTCGAGACTTCGGTCGAGACGCTTGCCGACGGCGTGAGCGTCGTGAGCGAGCGCGAGATCGTCGAGGTCGCGACGCCGCAGGGAACGGTGATCCCGACGGTCGCCGAGAGCGATCGCGTGCTCGTCGAGTCGCTGCCGGTCGGCCGGAACTGGCCGGTCGAGAGCCTCGTCGGTCAGATCAACGGTCGGCCGATCTTCGCGGGCGAGTTCCTCGCGCCGATCGAGGACCGCCTGCTCCGCATCGCCGCCTCGCCCGATCGGGCCGAGGCGCGTCGCGGCATCATCGAACTCGTCCGGGCCCGCTTCGAGGAGTTCGTCGACAGCGAACTGGTCATCTCCGAGGCGGAGTCGGGACTCTCGCCCGAGCAGAAGCAGGGGCTCTTCGCGTGGCTGACGAACCTTCGTGAAGAGGAGATCGCCCGCCGCGGCGGCAGCACTGCGTCGGCGGAGGAGAGCCTGCTCTCGCAGGAAGGGCTTTCGCTCGAGGAGTTCATGGCGAGGCGACGGGACATCGCGCTCGCCTCGGATCTGCTGCGTCGCAAGATCGACTCGCGGGTGATCGTGTCGTGGCGCGACATCGAGCTCGAGTACCTCCGCCGCGAGAAGGAACTCAATCCGCCCGGGCTCATTCGCATCGGGCGCATTCGACTCACCGAACGCAGCGACGGCGCGGAGAAGATTGCCCAGGTCAAGGCCCGCTTCGAGCAGGGCGACTCGTTCGAGCAGGTCGCCACCAGCCTCGGCTTGCCCGACGGCGGTTTCTGGCGCGAGTTCCCGCTTTCCGAGCAGGGCGTCGACGGCCTCGACCTCTCGGAGGAGTTCCGCGCGGCGCTCGCAGCCGCGCCGGTGGGGAAGGCGGGACCGCCGATCGAGCGAGCCGGAGCGGCGACCTGGCTCGGCGTCCTCGCGGAGGTCAGACCGACGCCGGTCTCGCTCTTCGACGCGAACGTGCAGTTGATGATCCGAGAGACCCTGAAGGCGCAGCAGTTCTCGATCGAGCAGCAGCGCTACCTGCAGTCGCTGCGGCGACGTTGGGTGAGCGACGACATCAACGTGATGCGGGATCGTCTCGTCGCGATCGCCCTCGACCGGTACTTTCGCTGATCGCCGGATCCGCCCGCTCGCTCTGCTCGGGTGACAGCGTGCGCAATTCCGGACCGAATCGATCGGTTCCCGCCGGTACGGGTTGACCCGCTTCTTCCCCGAGCCATTCTTCTTCACCTCCGCGGACGGGGCGCGGTCCACCGAGGCGACCGCGATCACCTTCGCCTCAGGAACCGCTTCTCATGCCGCTTCGCGTCTCCGCCGTCGGCCTCGCCGCCGCGTCCCTCCTCGCCACCGCCTCCCTTGAGGCCGCACCCGACAAGCACGCCGGCGATCCCCGCCCGAACGTGCTGGTGATCGTGCTTGACGATCTGGGCATCGACAACTTCGGCTTCGAGCCCTTCGGCTGGAATCAGTCGTCCTCCACGCCCGACATGCCGGTGCTCGCGGAGATCGCCTCGCAGGGCGTGAGCTTCCGGAACTTCTGGGCGACGCCCGAATGCTCGCCGACCCGTGCGGCGATGCTGACCGGTCGCCACGGCTTCCGAACCGGCGTCGTGACGGCGCTCGTCGATCCGATGCTGCCGGTCAATCAGCTGCATCCCTCCGAGATCACCGTGCCGAAGCTCGTTCGGCAGGCCGGCTACCGCACCGGCATGCTCGGGAAGTACCACATGGCCGGCGGGCCGGAGAACACGCCGCCCGGCTACGGCTTCGAGGCCCCGAACACCAGCGCGGGTCTGGACTTCTACGACGGCTACTGGTCGCTGCCGCCGAGCATCGATCCGACCGTCGGCGGTCAGGTTCCCGAGGGCGTCTCCTACGACTGCGGTGCGCCGACCGGCTTCGCCACCAGCGGTGCGGCCTGCTTCCCCGACGGCACGTGCGTCGAGGGGATCAATCCCTTCGAGGCGATGGCGATCGGCGCGACGCCGCTTCTGGCCGCCGACGGCACGCTCGCCCAGAGCTGCGCCGACGGCGACTGCGCCGCGATCGACTTCACCCTCGGCAACGCCTATTACGCGTGGGATCGGGTGATCACGCTCGGGTCGTCGGCGATCCAGCTGCCCGATCCGTGGCGCGAGTACCTGACGAGCTTCATCAGCCGACGCGGCACCGAGTGGATCGAGCAGGCCCGCGCCGACGGCGCGCCGTGGATGGCCTTCATCACGCACAGCGCGTCGCACACGCCGATCCAGACCCCGCCGCCCTCGCTGACCGGGCCGGCCGTCACCGACGTGTCCTGCGCGTTGACGGGCTTGGGCTACCGGCAGGTCTTCAAGCTCATGAACGAGTCGGTCGACCGCTCGATCGGCGAGATGCTCGTCGACCTCGATCTCGCGACGGTCGTCAAGGGCAAGGTCGTCCTGCGTGATCCGCAGGAGACCAACACGGTGATCGTCGTCTTCAACGACAACGGTTCGCTCGGCTCGACCGTGCTGCTGCCGTTCAATCCGCTGCAGGCGAAGCAGACCGTCTACGAGACCGGTGTGCGTTCACCCTGCATCATCGCCGGCCCCATGGTCGTCGCGCCGGGGCGCGCCGTCGACGCGACGGTCTCGGTGGTGGACCTCTTCTCGCTCCTCAACGAGGTCTGCGGCGTCGACTGGCAGGCGGAGATGCCGGCCGGCCGGATCGTCGATGCGCTGCCGATGCTCCCGTACCTGACCAATCCCGATCAGGAGGAGATTCGCGAATACAACTTCGCGATCTACGAGGGCGGCACGTTCGTCCCCGGCCAGGTCGGGCCATGCATCAACGGCGGGGTGGTCATCGACAACCTGATCACCGGCCCGGACCTGTGCGCGGACAACGGGGGCTGCTGGGCCGGCGGCTCGGACGAGGCGCCCTATCCGATCACCAACTACTGCGATCTCTACACGACCGACCCGTCGCAGGCGGTCGTCGAGTGCGGCGGCACCAACTACTGCTTCCTGCCGCCGGACATGGCCGACCAATGCCCCGAGGGAACCACCGCGATCACCCCGCCCTCGATCGCCCAGTACGGCATCCGTCGCGGGCAGTGGAAGCTCGTGCTGATCCAGCAGCCTTCCTGCCTCATCCCCAACGACTGCGTCGTCGAGTTCTATCTCCTCACCGAGCCGGTCGCGCCGGACGAGCCGGGCATCGAGTCGAGCCTGACGACGGTCTCGTGGAATCCCCTCGAGGACGAGATGCCGCCGGTCGCGTTCAACGCGTACCTCGATCTTCGCGAAGAGCTCGTCGCCCTCCTGAGTTCCCAGCCGCCGTGCCCCGCCGACGGCAACCTTGACGGCGTCGTCGACAGCGCCGACCTGGCGGGCCTGCTCTCGGAGTGGGGCGGCATGGGCTTCTGGGACGTCAACCTCGACGGCGTCGTCGACGGCACCGACCTCGGTCTGCTCATGGGCGCGTGGGGGCAGTGCCTGCCGCCGACCGATCCCGCCGACTCGAACATCCCGGACTGCCTCTTCGAGACGCCCGCGCAGGTGGTGCGCGACTACCAGTTCGCCACCGGCACCTACGACGACCTGGTCGGCAGCGGCGTCGAGGCGGAGTCGCTCGGCGGCGAGATCGTGAAGGGCCGCTACCTCTTCGCCGACGGTGCCGGGCTTCGAATCCCCGTCGCGGGACTCGATCTTTCCGACTTCCAGATCGACCTGTGGTTCACGCCGTTCGCCCAAGCGGGTGTCCTCGGCAAGATCCTCGACTTCTCCGATCGCACCGAGGACCGCGGCTTCTACCGCGATGCGAACGGGAGTCTCTTCCAATTCCTGCCGCCGTTCAGCCCGACGAGCCCCGACCTCGTGTCGCTCGACGTGCCGGTGCAGGTGACGCTGTCGAGGAACTCGGTCACTCGCACGCTGATCTGCGAGATCAACGAGGTGGTGCAGTGGACGATGGAGGATCCGCTCGGCCTCGCGGTCCCGCCGGCGGACGGCTTCATCACCTGCTTCTCCGACGACGCGGTCACCCAGTACCTCGAGAACTTCGCGGGTGCCTTGAGCCGCGTGCGCATCTCGAGCCGAACCGCAGACTGAGCGAGGCGCATTCGCCGACGCCGGGGCTCATGGTGCGCATGAGCTCCGGCGATTCGTTTGGCGACGAGGCGATCCATCGGCACGTCACGAGAACGCCGCCGCGTCTCGCCCCAGCGGCGAGCCGGATGCTCGCGCTCGCGACCGATGGTGGACCGCGGGCG
>CAZTMB010000005.1:7999-30094 GCA_964614695.1 uncultured Isosphaeraceae bacterium
GATGCTCGCGCTCGCGACCGATGGTGGACCGCGGGCGCTTCGCCCGCTTCGAGATCGCTCACCGCCCGCCTCGGCGGCGATCGGTCGGCCACGCCGCCTCGAAGCAGGACGGAAGGTGCTCGATTCCGGGGGGATCGCGAGAGAGATCGACGCTCACGGCGTCGAAGCGGATGAACGCGTCGCAGAGGGCATCCGAGGCGAGAAGTCGCTTCGCGAACCGGATCATCCGCTGCCGCTTGCCCGCATCGATGCGGCGGTGCGCGGGAGCGCCGGCGTCGCGCGAGGTCTTCACCTCGACGATCGCGAGCATGTGCGGCGGCCCGCCCGGGGCGATCACGACAAGGTCCGCCTCATCGTGGCCGAGATGGAGATTGCTCGCCGCGATGCGGTAGCCCCTCGTCTCGAGCCACGCGGCGGCGAGCCGCTCGCCGACGACCGCGTCTCGCTCGATCGGCGTCGAGGGACCGCGGCTCGCGATGCGGCGTGGCGAAGGCGCGATCGTCGCGATCCACGCGAGGATCTCCTCGACCGTCGGAGCCATGAAGCCGCTCATGGCGAAGCGCGGGGTGCCGACGCCGCCTCGAGGATCCGGGCGAGCAGGGCGAGGGCGGTCGCCTGCGAGTACCCGTCGATCCCTTCACGTGGTCTGCCGAGCAGGGCGAAGGAGAGGTCGAGCGAACTCGTGAACACCGCGAGGCGGCCGTTCGCATCGCGCAGTCCCCGCAGGCGGCACGCGGAGACCGCCGTCCCCGAAGCCCGTGCGGTCGCGGGTCGATAGGTCGCGCGGCGAAGGTCGTCGCGCCCGCTCGCCTCGTCGCCGGCAAGCAGCGGATCGTTCGCGAGAGGGAAGGCGGGTCGCCCGAGCCGCCGCACGAGCTCCTCCTCGACCGCTTCGGCGAATCCGCCGCGTCCGCCGGGATTCTCCACCAGCAGCGTGCCGCCGCGTTCGATGAAGGCCGCGAGCGCCGCCCAGCGCTGATCGCTCCAGAGCGGCGGTTTCGTGCCGCGGAGAAACGCGAGGGACGTTCGTTCGGACGTCGCGTCGTCGGGGAGCGCCTCGATCGCCACCTCGGCGACCACGAGAGGGCGGCCGATCCGCGCTTCGATCGACCCTCGCGCGATCTCGACCGCCCCGGGTTCCGGATCGTCGTCGTCGCCGTGCTGCACCAGCACGAGCCGCGCGGGCGAAGCCGGCTCAGGCGGCGGCGGGATCTCGAGCGAAGCGGTCGCCCAGCGCCGAAGACGGGGCCATGCCTGATCCGTCTCGACCGCCATCACCCAGAGGTTCGCCAGAAGCCGGAACACCTCGCCCGCCCGATCGGGCCCTTGCTCGAGGCCGCGTGCCAACGAGCCGTCGAAGCACGCGATCACCAGATCGCGCGGGCCGCTCGAGAGCGATTCGGTCGATGGCGCGCGGCTGGAAAGCGAGAAGAGCGCCTTCCTCGACGGATGGGTCGAAGCGGTGCTCGACCAGGAGGCTCCCGGAGCCAGCGAGGCGAGCCTCGCCTTCATCGAGTCGCGCTCGCGGCTCGGAAGCCGGCCGAAGTCCGCGACGAGCAGCCCGCCCGAGAGGAGGAATCGTCGCAGCGAACCATCGAACGCCTCGCCCTCCCACGCGCCTGCATCTCGAGGAGCCCACCACAGGATCGCCGGCTCGAGCCAGCTTTCGACCGGCGAGGTCGCCTCGATGCGAAGCCAGTTGAACTCGCGTTCCGCGGTCTCGCCGAGCCAATCGCTGAAGATGCTCGCCTCGCGACTGCCTTCGAGCGGTCCGCTGCCCGGCTCGGCGAGCACGCCGATCGCCACCGGCACGCGGCCTCGCAGCAGGAAGAGCAGCCCGAGCGCATGCTCGTGCAGACGGATCGTGGCGCCACGGGGGGTCTCGCGGCGCATGCGCCACTGCGACGAGTCGCCCGTTTCGGGCTCGCAGAGCCGCGCGATGAGCGACGCAGCGCCTTCGCGGAACCAGTCGCGTCCCCTGAGACGAGAGAGTCCGCCGGCAAGCGCGGCGCGTTCGAGGCTGTAGAGCCAGTAGACCTCGTGATCGTGATGCCCGGGATTGCGCGCAGGGTCGAAGCGATCGTCGAGCCAGGCGAGGCCCTTCGCGATCGCGGCCTCGACCTGCTCGCGCTCGCGTCGTCGCGGATCGCGTTCGCGATCGAGCATGAAGAGCGTCGCGACGCCGGCAGCGGTCATCGATCCTCGCGGCTCGCCGCGGCCCTCGTAGTTCCAGCCCCCGTCGGGAAGCTGACTCGCGAGGTACCGGGCCTCGAGCATCTCCCACAATCGCGCCGGCACGTCCACGCCTCGCGCCGAGGCGAGCCAGAGCGCGAGCGACGCGAACTGCGTGATCGAGTTGTCCTCGCGGCGGCTCTGCGGCTGCTGGCGGTAGTCCCATCCGCGGCTCTCGGCGCTGAATCCCGAGAGGAGCCACGCGGCATCCGCTTCGAGCCGGCGGCGATGGCGATCCGGCAGCGACGCCCAGACCATCGCCCGCGTCGAGACCGCGTAGGTGCCGTCGAGATTCGCGTCGGCCAGAGCGTCCACGGCATCGGCGAGGCGGGGGTCCTGCGGGCTGATGCCGGCTTCGATCAGCGCCAACAGCACGATCGCGGTCCATCCGCTCGTCTGCTTCGCCTCGTCGGCCGGAAGCTTGCGCGGCTCCCACAGCCGCCGAGGATCCTTCGCCTCGAGCAGTCCCGACGAGATCGCCGCGATCGCGCGGTCGAGGTCGTCCGCGGTGATCGAGGCGGCGTCGGGCGGAAAGTCCGCCCGCACGCGTCCCGAGGCGACCGCCAAGGCCAGCGAGAGGGCAAGCAGAAAGGACGAAGCGAGGGGCACGGGGCGATCGTACGGAGCTCCGCAGGCGGACTCGCGTCGTCGGCGGAAGTTCCGAGGTCGGCTACCGTGCGACCATGACCGGCGACGCGCCCCGTTATCTCAAGCCGTACGTCGAAGCCGCGCGGCGGCACGGCGGGGCGTTCGAGGCGCAACTGTGGCGGAGCCGCGACGCGCAGACGATCCGCTTCGACACGATCGTCGCCATGGTGGGCTCCGAACTGTGGCCGAAGGCCAAGGTGCTCGATCTCGGCTGCGGTCGAGGCGACTTCGCGGCCCATCTCGCCGAGCGGGGGATTCGAGTCGGACAGGGGATCGGCCTGGAGGCGGTCCCCGAGCTGCTGCAGGCGGCGCAGGCACGCGGACTCGACGGCTGGTCGTTCGCGGCGGGTGATTTCGTCGCCGACGGCACGGTGTTCGAAGCCGCGGAGCCCGACCTGTGCGTCTTCTCGGGGAGCCTGAACACGCTCTCGCAAAGGCAGGCGCGATCGGTGCTCGAACGGGCGGTCGCCGCGAGCAGACTCGGGGTGGTCTTCAACTTCCTCTCCGACCGGAACGGCCGCGTGGCGGGGGAGGACCTTCGTCCCGCGCGACGCTTCGACACGCTCAGGATGCTCCGCTTCGCGTTCAAGCGATCGCCGCGGGTCGCCTTCCGGCAGGATCACCTCGACGGGCACGACGCGACGATCTGGATCGCCCGGGCCGACACGGCCTGGTCGCCCTCGGGACCGAAGGACTCCGCGACGTCCGACCGCTCCGGCGGTTGAGAATCGACACCTTCGCCCGTACGCTCCGCCGCTTCATGGCGACCCTCATCCTGCAACTCGACGATTCCGGCGCGGGGCTTCTTGGACGCATCCTTCGTGACCACGGACACCGTCTCCGCACGGTGAGGCTTGGCAAGGGCGATCCGCTTCCGCCGGACCTCGACGACGTGCAGGCGCTGGTCGTCTGTGGTCGCATCGTGGGCGAGGTGCCCGCCGCCGCGACGGCCTTGATCGCCGAGGCGCATGCGGCGGAGACGCCCGTGATCGGTCTCGGCGACGGCGCGGCGGTGCTCGCCTCGGCGATCGGCGGCGAGCAAGGCGGGGCGCCCGCGTCGGGTTGGCATCGAATGAAGCTCTCCGCGGCCGGTCGCGAGGACGCGGTGCTCGCGGGAGTCGCGTGGACGAGCACGCAACTGGTCTGCGGCGCCGCCGGAATCGCAGCGGCCCCCAAGGGCGCGAAGGTCCTCGCCAACTTCGAGGACGGTTCGGTCGCGGGGTTCATCGCCGGCCTGCGAAGCTACGGCTTCGTGCCGCGGCTTGAGCTGGGTCTTGGCGAGGCGACGTCCGCACTGAGGGCTGCGGGCGGTTCCGCGAGCGATGCCGACATGGCCGAGCATCTGCCCGATGCCGAGCGGATCGCCCGGCGGATCTTCGAAGCCATCGCGCTCTTCGTCGCGCCGCTCGATCGCCTGAATCAGGGGATCGCGAAGGATCTGCACTACTGAGACGTGGTTGAAGGCGTCTCCGGGGTTCGCCCGGATCGACCTCGGCGACCGAGGACGCCGCGCGATGGACCCATGAGAACCCGGGGCCGCGCCACGGCCCCACAAGAACACAGGCTTCGCGTTTCCGCGAAGCCTGTTGCGTCTTCGATGATCCGAGCCGCGGCGCGCGTTCAGCGCTTCGCGACCGCGGCGACCGGCGTCGCGGCGTCGATCACCGGCACGCCGTCGAGGCGGCGGCGAATCGCGCGGGCGATCGAGGTCGCGTCGAGGCCTGCTTCGGCCAACTGCTCGTTCCGCTCGCCCTGGTGGATCCAATGGTCAGGCAGGCCGAGCCGCGTGACGAGGCGAGTGTCGAGCCCATGCTCGGCGCACGCCTCGAGCACCGCGGTCCCGAAGCCGCCGACGACCGAGTGGTCCTCGAGGGTCATCACGGGAATGCCGCGGAGGAGCAGCGACTTCAGCAGCTCGACGTCGACGGGCTTGGCGAAGCGGGCGTCGTGGACGTCGATCCGATACTCGCCGTCGAGCGTCCGAACGGCTTCGACCGCTTCGATCGCCATGACTCCGAAGCCGAGCACCGCGAGATCGGGGCGATCGTGGCGGATGAGCGGGCGCGACTTGCCGAGCACGAAGGGCGGGCAGGCCTCGCCGAGGAAGAGATCGCTCACCTTGTCGCGCGGATAGCGAAGGGCCGTGAGCCCGGCGTCGTAGTTCGCCATGAACTCGAGCGCCGCCTTGAGGCTCGGCTCGTCCATCGCCGCCAACAGCACGGCGTCGGGAAGCACGCGGAGGATGGAGACGTCGCAGAAGCCATGGTGGACGGCGCCGTCGCCGCCGACGAGTCCGGCTCGGTCGAGCAGCAGTCGCAGGGGAAGCCCTTGCAGCGAAGCCTCCTGGAAGCACTGGTCGAAGGCACGCTGGAGGAAGGTCGAGTAGACCGCGAAGAAGGGCTTCCATCCGGTCTTCGCGAGGCCGGCCATCATGTCGGCGGCGTGCGACTCGCAGATGCCGGTGTCCCACGATCGTTCGGGGAACTTGGCGAGGACCTTCGAGATGCCGGTGCCGTCGGGCATCGCCGCGGTGCAGGCGACGACCTTCGGATCACGGCTCATGAGGTCGACCATCGCGTCGCCGACCGCGGAAGTGAAGCTGCGTCCGCCCTTCTTGAGTTCGACTCGGCAGCCCTCGGAGACGAGCTTCGCGTCGTCCTCGCCGTCGCCCGCGACGACGTCGAACGGACTCGGCGAGTGGAAGGTGCAGGAGTCGCCCTCGGCGAAGGCGAATCCCTTGCCCTTGACGGTCTTGACGTGCAGGACCATCGGGCGATCGAAGTGCCGCGCCTCGTTGAGGAAGTCGATCAGCGTGGGGATGTCGTGACCGTCGATCGGGCCGACCGTGACGAGTCCGAACTTCTCGAACCACGCGTCCTCGCTGATGACGGCCTTGCTCATCTCGCCCATGCGGTGATAGGCGTCGGCGAGCAGGTGGCCGCCGGGGATCCGCTTCGCGAAGTCCTTCGCGGCCTTCTTGAACTCGCCGTAGGACTGGCTCATCCGCACGCGATCGAAGTACGCGGCGACGGCGCCCTGCGGCTTCGCGATCGACATGCCGTTGTCGTTGAGGACGACGAGGAACTGGCGCTTGAGGGTGCCGGCGTTGTTGAGCCCCTCCATCGCGACGCCGTTGACGATGCTGGCGTCGCCGATGAGCGACACCACGCGACGTCCGTCGGGATTCTCCGGCGAGCAGCCCTCGCCGTTGAGGAGGTCGCCGCGAGCCATGCCGACCGCCGTCGAGATGCCGGTGCCGGCGTGGCCGACCATGAAGAGGTCGTAGGCCGACTCGCGGGGATCCGGGAAGCCCGCCATGCCGCCGCGCTGGCGGAGCTTCGGAAGCAGCGGAAGTCGCCCGGTCAGCAGCTTGTGCGGGTAGCACTGGTGACCGACGTCGAAGAGCAGCCGGTCCGACCCGAAGTCGAAGACGTAGTGCAGCGCGATCGTCAGTTCGATCACGCCGAGATTCGGCGCGAGGTGACCTCCGCTGCGGGAGATCTGGTCGCAGATCGCGTAGCGGATCTCGGCGGCGAGTTCCTGAAGCTGCGGGATCGAAAGGGCCTTGAGATCGGCGGGGGAGCCGATGCCGGGAAGCAGCTTCAATTGCATCGCGGAGGAACTCGGGTGCGGGGAAGCGAGACGGATCGGCGATGACCCGGCGTCGCGAGGAGCAGACGACTTGGACCGAAGGGGGTTCGGGAGGATCCCCGAACGCGATGCGGATTGTAACGGTCGAGATCGCGAGCGGCGTACCTCGAACGAAGAAGCACCGCCCGGCAAGGGACCGGGAACCTCGCCCCGCCGGGGGCCGTCGGAGCAACTCGGAAGCCTCGACCGCCCGGCTTCAGCAGCGAAACCTCACTTCGTTCGGGTCGCGAGATCCTCGGCGAGCGTGCGAAGCGGGGTCGCCTCGTCGCCGAAGGCTTCGAGAGAGGCGAGGGCCTGCCGACGCATGGACTCGATCAGCGATCGGGTCCCGTCGAGCCCGTGGACGCGGGGGTACGTGAGCTTCCCGGCGTCGCGGTCCTTCCCGGCGGCCTTGCCGAGGTGCTCGGTCGACTGGGTCTCGTCGAGGAGGTCGTCGACGGCCTGGAACATCTGGCCGATCACGATCCCGTAGGTGTCGAGCGACGCGAGGGCCTCTTCCGAGGCGTTCGCGGCGATGGCGCCGAGCCGGCAGGAGACGCGGATCATCGCGCCGGTCTTGCGTTCGTGGATGCCTCGCAGCTGTTCGTCGAGCGGAAGCGAGGGATCGGTGCCGCCAAGGGTGTCGTAGACCTGCCCGAAGATCATGCCATTGGTGGCGTGGACGAGTTCTCGCGTCGCCATCTGCGGCTCGATCGGACTCGCTGCCACCGTCCCGATCGCCAAGGTCAGCAGGAAGTCGCCCGCGAGCACCGCCGTCGCTTCGTCGAAGGCCTTGTGCACGGTGGGGCGGCCTCGTCGCAGGTCGTCGTCGTCGAGGGCGGGGAGGTCGTCGTGGACGAGGCTGAAGGCGTGGACGAGTTCGACCGCAGCGGCGGGCATCAGGGCGTTCTCATGACGACCGCCCGCCGCGATGGCGCTTCGCAGGCAGAGCAGCGGACGGAGACGCTTTCCGCCTCCAAGCACCGCGTAGCGGGCGGCCTCGAGAAGCCGCGGCGGCGCGTCGGTCTCCGTGTCGATTCTCGCGGCGAGCGTGGCCTCGACCGCCTCGAGCAGATCCTCGGTCGTGATCGGAGTCGCACGGGCGTGCGGGGCGGCGGGCGGCGAAGAACTCATCGGGCGGCGCGTCTCGGGGGGTGTGTGCGAGGGCCGAAGTCTAACGGCGGATGCGGAGGCTTCTCGCCCGAGGACCCCGGCATGCGGAGCCGCGTGCCTCGTCTCCGTATCATTCCGCCTTCATCATGGGCGGACTTGCAAGCACCTTCTTCGATGTGATGGCCCGCGGCGGCGTGACCATGTGGCCGCTGCTCGGCCTGAGCGTGGTCTCGGTGTCGCTGATCCTCGAGCGAGCGCTCTTCTGGTGGCGCACCAACGGCCGCGCGGGGCGATCCGAGGTCGCCCGCCTCGCCGACGCGCTTCGGCGCGGCGACCGGGCCGCGGTGCAGGCGATCTCGGCGGCGCGGGGCTCGACCTACGGCACCTTCGCCGACGCGCTTTCGTCGCACGGCTACTCCGACGCGGTCGCGATCGAGGCGATCGAGGCGAGGCGTCCCGAGATCGACCGATTCATGGTGATCCTCTCGACGGTCATCACCGCGGCGCCGATGCTCGGCATCCTCGGCACGGTGCTCGGGATCATCCAGAGCTTCGAACTGCTCGGCGGCGAGAACATCCTCACCGACCCCAAGGAGGTCTCCGCGGGCATCGCCGAGGCGCTGATCACCACCGCCTCGGGACTGTCCGTCGCGCTCCTGACCCTCTTTCCGTTCATGGCCTTCAAGGCCCAGTCGGATCGGGCGCTCGGCCGCATGGAGGCGCTCTCCGCCGCGGCGGCGCAGGGAAGCGGCGTGAAGTCCGCCGGGTGAAGTCGGCGGCGAGCGGTCGCGTCCAAGTCAATCGTCGGTGTGCTCGAACTGCACGCCCGAACCGGCGCCTTCGCCTGCCACATCGATCCAGCGCGAGAGGTCCTCGAGCTGGTTGATGCCGGCGTTGTCCGTGCTGAGATCGGCGCGAACCGTGGCGATCGAAACGTTGTGGCGAGCGATCGGCACCGCCTGCGCCTCGAAGACGCGAATGCCGGCCGCCATCGCCGTGGCGAGCATGCCGGTGCCGGTCGTGAGCTCCTGGAAGTCGTCTCCGTAGGAGAGTTGCCAGATGCGCTCCGTGCCCAGCTTCGGCGGCACCACCCAGGCGCCGCCGGGCTCGTAGGACGTCGCGCGGTCCTTGTAGAAGCCCGGCTCGCGATAGGCCGAGGCCGCGAAGACGACCAGCTCGCTCGGGCGGCGGATCGAGCCGGCCGACTGCACCACGAGCCGACCGCGCAACTGCTGCCCGCCGCCGTCGGTGAACGCGGCATTCGCGAAGACCGGCCTACCGGTGGCCGGCAGCCCCGGATCGCTCGAGAAGGGCTCCCACCAGCCGCCGACGTAGTAGGCGTTGATGCCGAACGCCGGATTGTCCGCGACGACGGCGGGGTTCGCGTTGAAGTTCGCGTCCTCGAGCTCGAGGTAGGTGTAGAGCGTCTCGAAGTCGAAGGAGAGGAACGGCATCAGCCGCCACGCGTACGTCCGGCAGAACTCCGGGTCGAGGGAGTCGCCGGCGCTGTTCTTGTACTTGACCTTCCACGCCTGCTGGACCTCGGGCTCGAGCCAGCCGGGAATGAGCTTCTCCTCGTAGGTCGCGGAGTACTGGCTCCAGGCGAGGCCGACCTGACGACCGGTGTTCAGCTCCTTCGCCTTGCGGGCGCTGCGCCCGGCGGCCTGCAGACCCACCGCGAGCAGTCCCACGAGCAGGACGATGATCCCGAGGACCACGAGGATCTCGACGATGGTGAAGCCGCGGCGGGAGCGATCGGGCATGACGTGATCCTCGGGAGGCGAAGCGGCGACTATACGGAACGCGAACGCCCGCGGGTCCCCGGTCCTCGGGCGTGTCGCGACGCGATCACTCGCTCTGGCCGACCGTGACCTTCTCGACGAGCCCCGCGCGGATCTTCTCGACGCCCGAACCGAGTTCGCCGATCGGGTCCGGCGGCACGATGTCGACCTTCTTCTCGCCGAGCCGGGCCTCGCCGCGGCGCACGCGATCCTGGAAGCCTCGGCACTCCTCGAGGAGCTTCGGGAGAATCTCCGCCTCGGGGACGTTGGCAACCTTCTCGCCCTGCACATAGATGATCCCGCGTCGGTCGCCCGCGAAGACCGCGACGTCGGCGCCTTCCGCCTCGCCGGGGCCGTTCACCACGCAGCCCATCACCGCGACCTTGATCGGAAGCTCGATCTCCTTGGCGAGGAGCTTCTCGACGTCCTGCACGAGCGAGAAGAGATCGACCTGGATGCGGCCGCAGGTGGGGCAGGCGATGAGCTCGGCGCCCTTGCGGGTCCGCTTGCCGAGCGAGTAGAGCATCTCGAGGCCGTCCTTCACCTCGTCGATGTGGTCGCTTGCGTAGCTGATGCGGATGGTGTCGCCGATGCCGTTGGCGATGAGCGTCCCGAGCGCGACCACCGAGCGGATCGCGCCGGTCGATCGCGGACCCGCGTGGGTGACGCCGAGGTGCAGCGGGTAGTCGAATCGCTTGGAGATCTCGGTGTACGCGTCGATCACGAGCGACGCGTCCATGCTCTTCGCGCTGATCGCGACGTCGTGGAAGCCTCGCGCGTCGAAGATGTCGAGGTACTCCTCGAGCTTGGCGATCATCAGGGCGAGCAGGTGCCCGGAGCGATGGCCCTCGAAGTACATGCCGAGCTCCTCGGCGCGGCGCTGCTTGTCGCGTCGCTCGATGATGGAGCCTTCGTTCACGCCGATGCGGATCGGGATGCCCCGCTCCTTGCAGGCGTCGATCACCGCGTTGACCTGATCGCGATCGCTGATGTTCCCGGGATTCAGGCGGATCTTGTGGACGCCCGCCTCGATCGCCTCGAGGGCCCGCTTGTAGTGGAAGTGGACGTCCGCCACGATCGGCACGCGGGTCTGGGCGAGGATCTCCTTGAGGGCCTCGGTGTCCTTTCGTTCGGGCACCGCGACGCGGACGACGTCCGCCCCGGCCTCTCGGTACCGCTCGATCTCCGCGACGGTGGCGTCGATGTCGTGGGTGAATCCCGCGGTCATGGTCTGGACCGCGATGGGGGCGTCGCCGCCGATCCGGACGATGCCGGTTCGAGTGTCGCCGAGGGAGATCTGCCGGGTGGGCCGTCGGGGATTCATGGGGCGGGATTGTACGGGTGCTCGAAGGCGGATCGCCGATCGATATCTTTCAAAGCGTCGCGTCCCGCGTGGGGGAGCGCTCGGCCGACGCAGGAGATCCGACCATGGACCACGTCCGCCCCGCGCTCCTCCGCACCCGTCTCTCGTTGATGATGTTCCTGCAGTACGCGATCTGGGGCGCGTGGCTGCCGATCCTCTATCCGTTCCTGATGGGTCACCGCGGCTTCGACCTTGCGCAGACCGGCAACTGCCTCGCCGCGGGCGCGGTTGGCGCGATCTTCGGTCCGTTCATCGCCGGGCAACTCGCCGACCGGCTCTTCGCCACCGAGAAGCTCCTCTTCGCGAGCCATCTCGTCGGGGCGGTGCTCGTCTGGATGCTCGGCACGGTCGAGACCTACGGGTCCTTCCTCGCCCTGAGCTTCCTCTACGGCTTCGTCTACGCCCCGACGATCGCGTTGACGAACTCGCTGGCGTTCGCCCACATCGAGAACCGCGACCGCGACTTCGGCCCGATCCGGCTCTGGGGCACGATCGGCTGGATCGTCGCGGGCATCGCGGTGGGGCAGGTGCTGCTGCGGATGCACTCGCCGGAAGGAGTCTCGAAGGAGGAACTCGACGCGGCGTGGAACGCCGGTCGCGTCTTCGCCTTCCAGCTGAGCGCCGTCCTCGGCGTGGCGATGGCGATCTACTGCCTCACGCTGCCCCATACGCCGCCCGCCGGACGCGGTCAGGCGAAGGAGGCGATGGCGTGGAAGGAGGCGCTCGCGGAGATCCGCTTGCAGCCGCTCGTCACGCTCTTCCTGATCGCGGTGCCGGTCAGCATGGTCCACCAGTTCTACTTCGTGTTCACGGGGGACTTCGTGAGCGGGATCCAGTCGGCGGCGCAGAGCGCCGGCGCCGATGCCTTCGCGAACGCCGTGAACAACGTGCTCGGCGTGGGCGGCGGTGGCCTGATGACCATCGGGCAGATGACCGAGATCGGCGTCCTCGCCCTGATGCCGATCCTCGCGACCACGCTCTCCCGCAAGACGCTGCTCGCGATCGGGCTCGTCGCCTACGCGGCCCGCATGGCGCTCTTCGCCTACTTCCCGGAACTCGGACCGGTGCTCCTCGGCGTCGCCCTCCACGGGCTCTGCTTCGGGTGCTTCATCTTCGTGGCGTTCATGGTGGTCGACGAGCGCACCACGCCGGACGTGCGGGCGACCGCGCAGAACCTCTTCAACCTCGTGATCGTCGGGATCGGCATCATCGTGGGCAGCTGGTTCGCCGGCAGCATCGTGGGTCCTTGGGCACAGGATCCGGTGCTCGACGACGCAGGCGCCACCGTGCTGAACGCGGCGGGCGATCCGGAGATGGTCATGAACTTCACGCGGCTCTTCAGCGTGCCGATGTGGATGGCGATCGCCTGCCTCGCGGCGCTCCTGGTCTTCTATCCGGCGAAGCGGCCGCAGGCGGCCTGACGGCCGCCGCCGTCGGCGAGACGTTCGTCAGTCGCCCGACCAGATCGGCAGCTCCTGCACCGCGCCCGGCAGCGAGAGCGCCGCGATCGGCGTGCCTTCGGCGACCGGCGTGCCGTCGAGGCGCGTGACCACGAGCGGCGGATGCTTCGCCATGTGCTGCTCGAGGGTCTTCTCGAGCGCCGTCTTCTGCGCTTCGTCGACCTTGGTCCACGCTTCTCGCCCGCGGCACTTGGGGAACTTCGAGCAGCCGAGCCAAGGGCCTCGCTTGCCTTCGCGAAGGTTGAGCGGGGCGTTGCACTTCGGGCATGGCAGTTCGGTGACCACCGGCGGCGGCGCAGGAAACTTGAGGTTGCCCTTCTTGTCGAGGTTGAGGACGAACTTGATCTTGGGGTAGTTCTCGCTCGCGAGGAACTTCCCGAAGCGGCCGGTGCGCAGGATCATCTGCGAGCCGTCCTCGGGGCACTTGAGATCGACCCGCTCCTCGAGCAGCGGACGGCCTTGGCGATCGACCGGCGCCGCGTACTCGCATTCGGGATAGCCGCTGCAGGAGAGGAACCGGCCGTTCTTGCCGAAGCGGTACTGCGTCCGTCGTCCGCACTTGGGGCAGGCGTAGGGCGCCGGCTCGATCTCCGCGCGGGCGTGGGTCATCTTCTCGCCAGCGTGCTCGAGCGCGTCCTTGAAGGGGCCGTAGAAGGACCGGAGCATCTGCTTCCAATCGCGGTGCTGCTCCTCGACCGCGTCGAGTTCCGACTCCATCTGCCGCGTGTAGCCGACGTCCATGAGCGCCGGGAAGCCCTCGATCAGCTTGTCGGTGACCTTGATCCCGAGGTCGGTCGCGTGGAAGCGGCGATCGACGATCTCGACGTACTCGCGGTCGACGATCGTCTTCATGATCGAGGCGTAGGTGGATGGGCGACCGATGCCTTCCTCCTCGAGCTTCTTGACGAGCGACGCCTCGCTGTAGCGCGGCGGCGGGCTCGAGAAGACCTGGTCGGGCTCGATCGAGAAGGGCGCCAACGCTTCGCCCTCCCGCAGCGCGGGAAGTTCGGGCTCCTCGCCGACGGCGCCGACGCCGACCCGCAGCGAGCCGTCGAAGACGAGCACGCGGCCGGTCGCCTTGAGCACGGCGCCGGGCACGTCGGTCCGGGCCAGCCGCACCGCGGTCGAGCGGTACTGCGGGGGATTCATCTGGCAGGCCAGGAAGCGGCTCCACACCAGGCGGTAGAGCTTGAACTGCTCCTCGGTGAGCGAGCCGCGCACCGAGTCGGGCGTGCGCGAGACGTCGGTCGGCCGGATCGCCTCGTGGGCCTCCTGCGCGTCCTTGTTGCTCGAGCTGAACGTCCGTGGCTTGTCGGGCAGGTACTTCGCGCCGAACGCCTCGTCGATGAACGATCGCGCCGCGGCGATCGCCTCGGGCGCGAGATGCGTCGAGTCCGTCCGCATGTACGTGATGAGGCCGACCTCGCCCTCCCCGGCGACCTTCACGCCCTGATAGAGCTGCTGGGCGATCCGCATGGTGCGATCGGTGCCGAAGGAGAGCTCGCTCGAGGCGGCCATCTGCAGCGTCGAGGTGATGAACGGCGGTGGCGTGCGGCCCGAGGTCGGCTTGCTCTCGATGCTCTCGACCACGTACCGGGCCGCGGGGTCGAGTTCGCCCGAGAGCCTCGTCCGCATCTCGGCGGGGCCCTTGCCGCCGGGATTCGCGACTCGTTCGACGCGAACCGCGCGAAGGCCGACGCGCTCGGCGACCCGCGCCGCGTCGGCGGAGAGATCGCGGATCGCGTCCTTCGTGCACGCGAGTTCGAAGGGCTTGCCGTCGAGTTCGACGAGATCCGCCTCGATCGCCGCATGCTCGGCGAGCCATTGCAGGCGGTCCTTCACCGAGACGCCCCGGCCGCGATCGTCGACGCGGGCGAGCAGCGAGGCGAAGGGCGTCGCGAGCTTCGACGCGGAGTCGGGAGCCGCCAGCCGCGCGGTGAACCGCCACGACTCGTCGGGCACGAACTCTGCGATCTCGCGTTCTCGCTCGACCACCAGCCGCACCGCCACCGACTGCACACGTCCTGCGGAGAGTCCGCGGGCGACCTTCTTCCAGAGCAGCGGCGAGACCTGGTAGCCGACGATGCGGTCGAGGATCCGGCGTGCCTGCTGGGCGTTGACCTTGTCGAGGTCGATCGCGTGCGGGCGGTCGAACGCCCGCTTGATCTCCTCCTTCGTGATCGCGTTGAAGATCACCCGCTTGGCGGTGCGAGGATCGATGCCGAGCACCTCCGCAAGGTGCCACGCGATCGCCTCGCCCTCGCGATCGAGGTCGGTCGCGAACCACACCTCGCTCGCTTCGCGGCAGGCCTTCCGCAGCGACGTCACGGTCTTCAGCTTGTCGGGCGAGATGACGTAGGTCGGATCGAAGGTCTCGAGGTCGACGCCGGGCACCGGCTCCTTCGAACCCTTCTCGGCCTTGGTCGGCAGGTCGCGAATGTGGCCGACGGAGGCCTGCACCACGAACCCCGGTCCGAGGTAGCGGTTGATCGTCTTCGCCTTGGCGGGGCTCTCGACGATGACGAGCTGGCGTCCCTCGCCGTCGCCTCGGCCAGCCGGCGACCGCCGGGCGGGGGTGGCGTCGCTGGCGGAACGAGAACTGCGTGCCGAGGAGCGGGTCGAGGTCTTCTTGCGGGTCGCCATGGGAGCGGAGCGGGTCCAGAGGGTGCGGAACGGGGCGGGACACGGCGACTTCTTGCGGATCCCATTCGGCATCCGCCAGCAAGCGACGAACCTCACGACAGTCGGTCGAGCCCCCGAGAAGGGCGGGATTGGAACCAGTTCGGAGGCGGCCCGTCAACAGGCAAGGACTCAAATGGCGTGGACGCCCGGTCCGTCCGGGGAGGTCGGGGTGACCCGAGGGAGTCGGCGCTTCCCGCGGCGTGCCGGCCTCCGAGGCGTCACGAACCGGGGCGGAGCGAGCCGAGGACCTCCGAGGCGAAGCCCCGGGTGGGCCCCGAATCCGCCTTGAGAATCACCGACCCGGGGCGGGCCCGGAACCGCTTCATCCAGGTCCGCTGCTGCTTGGCGTACCGGCGGGTCCGGATCTTGATCTCCTCGGCGGCGTCCTCGAGACGCCTCCGTCCCGCGACCACCTCGGCGAGTTGCCGGTAGCCGACGGCCTCGGCGGGCTGGCGATGAAGCGGCCCGGCTTCGACGAGTCGGCGGACCTCCTCGAGCCATCCGGCTTCGAGCATCGACTTCACGCGTCGGTTGATCCGGGCGTTCGTCGCGTCGACCGGGCGGTCGATCGCGACGATCCGCACGCGGCGAGAGAGCTCGGTTCCCTGCGAGGCCCACTGTTCCTGCCACCGGGAGATCGGACGGCCGGTGGCGCGGAAGACCTCGACCGCCCGCAGCGTCCGGCGGCGGTCGGCGAGGTGGATCCGTGCCGCCGACTCGGGGTCGACCTGTTCGAGCTCCTCGCGAAGCGAGGCGGTCTCGGTCGCTTCGAGCGCTTCCCGAAGCGAGGCCTCCGCGGCAGGTCCCTCGAAGAGACCCGCCAGCAGCGCCTGCACGTAGAGATGCGTGCCGCCGACCACGATCGGAAGTCGGCCGGCCGCATCGATCGACGCGATCGCGTCGGTCGCGGCGGCGAGCCACTCCGCGACGTTGAAGCGAGCCGCGAGGTCGTGCGGATCGACGAGGTCGAGCAGGTGATGCGGTATGCGAGCCTGCTCCTCGCGCGAGGGTTTCGCCGTGCCGAGGTCGAGTCCTCGCCACACCTGCATCGAGTCGGCCGAGACGATCTCGCCGCCGCCCGGCCACGACTCGGCGAGGGCGATCGCCAGTTCGCTCTTGCCGCTCGCCGTGGTTCCGAGCACGAGGAGGATGGGGGAATCGTCCGCAGGCATGCTGAGTCGAGCGGGTCCGTGGGAGCGATCGAAGCGGCAGACGCCATTCGTATCATCTCCGCCCTCGCACGACCTTCCTCGGCGGATCCGGGGCCGAGTCGCGCTTCGGAGCGAGAGTCATGGCCAAGCGTTCGATCGCCGATCTCGACGTCGCCGGCAAGCGAGTCTTCGTCCGCGTCGACTTCAACGTGCCGCTCGAGGGCGGCCGCATCACCGACGACCGCCGCATCCGCGCGGCGATCCCGACGATCCGATCGATCCTCGAGCGAGGCGGACGCGCGATCCTCGCGAGCCATCTCGGACGTCCCGCGGGCACGGGCTTCGAGGCGGAGTTCTCGCTGCGTCCGGTCGCAGAGCGCCTCGCGGACCTTCTTGGGGACGCGGCGCCTCGCGGCGTCGCCTTCCCAAGCGAGGACTGCGTCGATGCGGCGGCGGCCGACGCGGTGGCCGCGATGCAGGACGGCGACGTCGTGCTGCTTGAGAACCTGCGGTTCCACAAGGGCGAGAAGAAGGGCGACGGCGGCTTCGCGGCGAAGCTCGCGGCGCTCGGCGAGGCGTACTGCAACGATGCGTTCGGCACTTGCCATCGAACCGACGCCTCGATGTTCGCGGTGCCGATGGCGATGAAGCCGCGTCCGGCCGTCGCGGGCTTCCTGCTCGAGGCGGAGCTGCGTTATCTGCAGGACGCGATCGCAGCTCCCGAGCGTCCGTTCACGGCGATCCTCGGCGGCGCGAAGGTCTCGGACAAGCTCGGGGCGATCCGCAACCTGCTCCAGAAGGTCGACACGCTCGTGATCGGCGGCGCGATGGCGTACACGCTGCTCGCGGCGAAGGGGGTGGCGGTGGGGGCGAGCCGGGTCGAGACGGCGATGAAGGGCGAGGCGGAGGAAGTGCTCGTGCTCGCGAATGCGCTCTCGAAGCGGATCCTGCTGCCGATCGACCATGTCTGCGGGCAGGCGCTCGAGGCAGGCACACCGACCCAGACCGTCGAAGGGGCGATCCCCGACGGGTGGATGGGGCTCGACATCGGTCCCCGGACCGCGGCCGAGTTCGCGAAGGCGATCGCTTCCTCCGGCACGGTCGTCTGGAACGGGCCGATGGGCGTCTTCGAGGTGCCGCCCTTCGACGCGGGGACGCGGGCGGTCGCCGATGCGGTGGTCGCGGCGACCGCGGCGGGAGGCACCACGATTGCCGGCGGCGGCGACACGGCGGCGGCGGTCGAGGTGTTCGGCGTCGCCGACCGCCTGAGCCACGTCTCGACCGGAGGCGGGGCGAGCCTCGAGATGCTCGAGGGCCGGCACTTCGAGTCGCTCGATGCGCTCGACGACGCCTGATCCTGCGGGCGCCGAGGCGACTTCACCTCGATCTCGACCGCAAGTCCGCCCGGCGGTGGTGCGGTGCTACACTCGATTCCGCGTCGATTTCCATCGAGTTTCCCGCCAGGAACCGTCCCCATGTTCACCAAGATGCTGCCTTCCCTCGCGATCGCGTCGGCGGTCCTCGTCGCGTCGGCTGCCCAGGCCCAGACCACGCTCAAGGTCGGAAGCGCGGCTCCGCCGCTGACCGTGGCGGAATGGGTCCAAGGCGACGTCACGGGTCTCGAGTCGGGCAAGGTCCATCTGGTCGAGTTCTGGGCGACCTGGTGCGGCCCGTGCAAGAAGTCGATCCCGCATCTCGACGCGCTGCACGACAAGTACGCGGGCAAGGGGCTCGTGGTGGTGGGCGTGAGCAACGAGAAGCCCGAGGTGGTCAAGCCCTTCGTGCAGGGGCGAGGCAGCGGGATGAGCTATCCGGTCGCGGTCGATTCGAACGATCAGACCACGCAGGCCTGGATGAAGGCCGCGGGCAAGGAGGGGATTCCCTGCGCCTTCCTCGTCTCGCGTGACGGCAAGATCGCCTGGATCGGTCATCCGGCCGATCCGGAGATGGATCGGGCGATTCCGAAGCTGCTCGCGGGCAAGTACGACCCGGCCGCCGAGAAGAAGGCGGCGCCGGTGCTTGCGGCGGCCGAGCGTGCCGCCAAGCAGAAGAACTACCGGGAGGCCTACGGGCACTTCGACAAGGTCGTCGAGATCGATCCGAAGGTCTTCTCGAGCGTCGTGCTTCGCCGCTACGAACTGATGCTGACCGGCGAGAAGAACGCCGAGGCCGCGAAGGCGTATCTCGCCGACAAGATCGCCAACACCTATGCCGGCGATGCGATCACCCTTGCGGAGTTCGCCGATGCGCTCGTCAACGATCCGAAGCTGGTTCCGCGGGACCTCGATCTCGCGCAGGCCGCCTCGGCCGCGATGCTGATGGCCGCCCCCGATCGTCCGGAGTCGCTTGCGGTCGTCGCGATGGTGCAGTTCGCCAACGGCGACGTCGAAGAGGCGATCGAGAACCAGCAGCAGGCCTGGATGCTGGCCTCGCCGAGCGAGAAGGCCGAGTATCGCCGTGTGCTCGACAACTACCGATCCAACGCGACGCGAAGGTCCTCGATCGCCCGCTGATCCTCGCCCACGGCCTTCGGGAACCGCACCGAAGGCCAGAGGCTGCTGCATGAGCCGACTTCCTCGCTCCTCCCGCGATCTCTTCGCCGAGCCCAAGCGGCTTCCGATGGTCGCCGCCTCGATCCTCTCCGCCGACTTTGCGCGACTCGGCGAGGAGTGTCACGCGGTGCTCGACGCCGGGGCGGACCTGCTGCACATCGACGTGATGGACGGGCACTTCGTTCCGAACCTCTCGATGGGGCCGGCGGTCTGCGCCGCGGTGCGGAAGGCGTGCCCGGACACCTACCTCGACGTGCACCTGATGGTGACCGAGCCTGAGAAGTTCGTGAAGCCCTTCGCCGACGCCGGCGCGGATCACCTGACCTTCCACATCGAGGTGCATCCCGATCCGGCGCCGCTGGCGGCGGCGATTCGCGAGGCGGGGCTTTCGGTGGGCGTCGCGATCAATCCGGAGACCCCGGTCGATCGGATCCTCCCGGCGGTGGAGGTCGCCGACCTGCTGCTCGTGATGAGCGTGCACCCGGGCTTCTCCGGTCAGGCGTTCATTCCGGAGGTGCTCGCGAAGGCGTCGCGGCTCGCCACGATGCTTCGGGAGGACCAGCGGCTCGAGATCGACGGCGGCGTGACCGCGACGACGTCGGCGGCGTGCCGCGAACACGGGATCGACGTGCTCGTCACCGCGTCGGCCCTCTTCGGATCGAGGGACTACGCCGCCGAGATCGGGGCGATTCGCGGCGACGTCATGCGGGCCGCGGCGACGGATCCGGTTCGAACCGGCTGAACTTCGAGAACGGCGGCCCGGCGGAAGCGCTGCGGCACGCCCGAGAGAACCCTGCCTTGGAACCCACCGCGACCGCTGCCGACACGCCGACCGTCGAGACGATCCCCGCGAAGAAGGGCGTGCCGGAGGGGCTTTGGATTCGCTGCTCCGGCTGCGGCGAGACGATCTTCCGCAAGACCTTCGAGGCGAACCATCGCGTCTGCCCGAAGTGCCGCCATCACGGGCGCCTGAGCGCGAGGGAGCGGGTGGCGCAACTGGCCGATCCCGGCACGTTCGAGCCCCTGCACGCGGACATGGCGCCGGCGGATCCGCTCACCTTCACCGATCTCGTGCCGTATCGCGACCGCATCGTCGAGAGCCAGCGGAAGACCGGGCAGAACGATGGCGTGCAGGTCGGTTCGGCGTTCATCAAGGGCCGCAAGGTCGTGCTTGCCTGCATGGACTTCACCTTCATGGGCGGCTCGATGGGGTCGGTCATCGGCGAGAAGGTGACTCGCGCGATCGAGCTCGCGACGAACCGCGACTGGCCGCTGGTGGTCGTCAGCTGTTCGGGCGGCGCCCGCATGCAGGAGTCGGGCTTCTCGCTCATGCAGATGGCGAAGACCTCCGCGGCGCTCGCGAGGTTCGACGACGCGGGCGGCCTGTTCATCTCGGTGCTCGCCGATCCCACCACCGGCGGCGTCACCGCGAGCTTCGCGATGCTCGGCGACGTGATCATCGCCGAACCGAAGGCGCTCATCGGCTTCGCCGGGCCTCGGGTGATCGCCCAGACGATCCGCCAGGAGCTTCCTCCGGGCTTTCAGACCTCGGAGTTCCTCCGCGACTCGGGCTTTGTCGATCGGATCGTCGATCGTGCGGACCTTCGAAGCGAGATCAGCCGCCTCATCGACTACGCCGGCAAGTGAGCGATTCCACAGTCCGAATCGCGTCGAGCGCCCCGCCGCGAGCCGAGGGATCCGGCGCGATCCCCACGCTGGCGCTGCTGGTGGCCGCGGCGATCTGCCGCTGGCTCGCGTTCCATCCGCCGGCAGTGCCGCTGCTCGCGGTCGCCTGGCTGGCGCTCGCCGCGATCGCCGCCGTTCGGGCCCGCTCGACCGCGTGGCTGCTGGCGGGGGCGTTCACGATCGACCTCCTGTGGTGGCTTGAAGTCGAGCGATGGGTCTCGGACATCTCGACCGCGGGATATCCGGTGCTCTGCGGATACCTCGCGCTCTGGGGCGTCGCCTTCGCGTGGCTCGTCCGCCGCTTCGCGGGTCGAGCGCCGACGTCGCGGCTGCCGCTGTGGATCGTGCTGCCGATCGTGGCGGTGGCGCTCGACTTCCTCCGAGGCGAACTCGTCTTCGGCGGCTACCCGTGGTACGAGGCCGGGCAGGCGCTGGTCGGATGGAACACCGCCGCGCAGTCGGCGGATCTTCTCGGCGCCAGGGGTCTGACGATCATCGTCGCGGTCTTCGCAGGCGCCTTCGCCGAGATCGCGCGGCCTCGATCCCGCGGACTCCGCTCGCTGCTCGGCGCCATGCCCGTGCTGCTCGCGATTGCGATCGGAACGCTCGCGTACGGAAGCTGGCGCCTCAAGCAGGCCGAGTCGCTTCCGACGCTCGGACGGTTCCTCGCGATTCAGACTGCGCTTCCGATCGACAACAAGATCGGATGGTCGCCGCAGCGGCAGATCGAGGACGTCCCGGAGTTCGCGAGGCTCACCTTGGCCGCGTGGGAGGCTGCCGGGCCGCCGATCGATCTCGTCGTCTGGCCCGAGACCATGCTGCCGGGCTTCGGGCTCGACCCCGCGACGCTCTCGATGCTCGAGGAGGGCGGCTTCTTTCCGGGCCGGTTCTTCGGAGAGATCGCCCACGGCATCGCCGAGCGGACCGGGGTGCCGCTGCTCGTGGGTAGTCCTTCGTACGTCGGGCTTCGCGAGGATGGCGATCGTTGGGCGTGGGACGACCACTTCAACAGCGTGTATCTCGTGCCGCCGACGCCGATCGGCGAGTCGGAACCGCCGCGCTACGACAAGCTCGTGCTGACGCCCTTCGGCGAGACGATGCCGGGCATCTCGCGCTTCGAGTGGCTCGAGCAGGCCCTGCTCGACTTCGGGGCCCGCGGCATGTCGTTCGATCTCTCCGCGGGCGAGTCGGCCGTCCGATTCGAACTCTCGACGGCGAGTGGAGAGACCGTCCGCATCGCCACGCCGATCTGCTTCGAGGCGACCGTTTCGTGGCTCTGCCGCCGGCTGGTCTGGTCGGATGGAGCGCGGGCGGTCGATCTCCTCGTCAACACCAGCAACGACGGCTGGCTCGGCAGCGACGATGCGGCCCGGTGGACCCATCTGCGGCTCGCTTCGCTTCGCGCGATCGAGAACCGCACGCCCATGCTTCGCGCCGTCAACACCGGCTACAGCGCGGGGATCGACTCGAGCGGCCGAATCGTGGCCGGACGCGAAGGCGGAGATCGCCTCGGGACGGCGGCCAGTTGGGTCGTCGCCCAACTGCCTCGCGACGATCGCTCGCCGATCTTCGCCTTCGTCGGCGATCGCTGGGCGTGGGGCCTTGTGCTTGCCGTGGGCTTGGGCTGGATGGCGACGCGATCGAGGTCGGCGGTCGTCGTCGCGAAGTCCTGAGCAAAGTCCGGAGCGAAGACCCGCGGGATTCAGGTCGGTCGCGCGAGGCGACCGATACCGAACGTCTCGCGACGGACCTGCTTTCGTCGCCCCGCCCGTGCCACCGACCCTGCACCGACCCTGC
>CAZTMB010000005.1:30194-47674 GCA_964614695.1 uncultured Isosphaeraceae bacterium
CACCGACCCTGCACCGACCCTGCGAGGAATCGCCGATGCGCTCGACCGCTCTCCTTCGATCCACGCTCTCCCGAGGCCCTGTCTCCGCGATCGTGCTCGCGAGCGTCGCCGTCGCGGCAGTCGGCTGCGAGGGTTCCGGCACCCGGTCCTCGCCAAGCCGCCAGGCCTCGACTGGCGGGTTCGATCCCGGCGCGAGCGAATGGGGGCGTCGTGGACCTCGCCAAGAGGCGTTGCCCGAGCCGCAGCCCTTCGAACAACCGGCGGTTGCCTCGGCGCCGGATCGGGAACCGATGCAGGAGGAGCCGTGGGTGGTCGCCTCGGAGCCGATGGCGGAACCGAGCCAAGAGGAGCCGCGGGTGGTGGTGGTCGCCGAGGAGTCGTTCGTCGAGGCCGATACCGAGTCCAGCACCTCGACGCAGACCGATGACGGCTGGATCGGAGACGACCTCCTCGCGGGCGAGGCTGAGGTCGAAGTGATCGAACCGAATCCGGCGGACACGACGCAGGAGGTCACGCCGCCTCCGCCCGTGCCAGCCCCGACGCGGGTCGCGCAGGAGCCGGCGCCACGCACTCCGGCGGCCTCCGCCGCCGCCTCCACCGCAACGGTGGTCGCTGCTCGGTCGCCCTCGGAGAACCCCCCGGTCGCCGTTCCGGTCAGCGTCGAGGAACGGGCGATGGCGATCCTTCGCCAAGCCGCGAGGAGCCCTGATCCGTCGATCCGAGCCAACGCGATCGAGTCGCTGCTGGCGTCGCCCGGCACCCTCGAGGAGGTCGTCACCGCGGGCCTCGTCGACTCGAACCGTGGCGTTCGCTTCGTCGCGGCGATGTGCATCGGCCGCGCGAGACTCTCCAACCTCTCTCATCTCGTCGAGCCGCTGGTTCGTGATTCGTCGCCGTCGGTCCGGGCGGCGGCGATCTACGCCCTGCGGCGATGTGGTCGTCCCGCCGATCCCTCGATGATCGCGGGCATGCTGCGAAGCGACGATCCGGAGATCCGCTCGAACGCCTTTGCGGTGTTGGGCGAGTTGGGTGACCGTTCCGCCGCGCCCATGGTGCGAGAGTCCCTTGGAAACGGCATGCGTCGGGTGAATCCGATCCGGGTTCGCATCGTGGAGTTGCAGGGCGCGGAGACCCTCGTGCGGCTTGGGAACGAGGAGGACATCGAGGCGATCCGGGCCGCGCTCTTCGCGCCGGTCGAGCAGGGCGAACTGAGCATTCTGGCGTGCCAGATCCTCGCGCGGGTGGGCGATCAGTCCTCGGTCCCGATGCTCGAGCGACTGGTCATGGCCTCCGGAACGTCGGCACGCCCGCCTGAGATTCGCCTCGCGGCCGCGCAGGCGATCGCCGAACTCGGGGCGCGGACCCAGATCGATCTGCTCGCGCTTGCGTCCAATGCCGCCCGCTCGCCCGACCCGCTCGTGCGGATGCAGGCGGCGTCGGTGCTCGGGCGCCTGGGGGGTTCGGCGGCCGAGAGCGCTCTGGCCTCGATGCTCTCCGATCCGGTCGAGTCGGTCCGCGTGACTGCTGCCGGGAACCTGCTGCGGCTTGCCGCCGAATCAGCGAACGCCTCTGCCGATCGCCCGATGCGTTGACACTGTTCACGCACCCGACTACAACGCCGCGACCGCCGTTTCCGGGGAGTTCTCCCCGCGCGGCAGGGGATTGACCGCCTCGACGCGACGCTGGATGCGTCGTGCCCCGTCGGGTCTCGTACGGCCGAGCCGTCGGGACCCTCCAGGAAGACCAAGGGAAGCCTCCGTGCACATCCTGACCAAGATCCTGATCGTCGTCGTGACCCTGCTCATCGTGATGCTCGTGCCGCTCGTCATGGTCAACGCGACGAACGAGGCGAGTTTCAAGTCGAGGTTCCAGGCAGCTCAGGCGGAGAACGCTTCGCTTCAGGCGCAAACCGTCGCGGCGAGCAACGCGCGACTGGCCTCCGAAGCCGCGCTCGGAGCGCAGGTTCGGACGCTTGAAGCGGAGGCCGGCGCCGTTCGCCAGCAGTTGGAGGCCAGGGCAGCGGAAGCCCGCCGCCTGCAGGGCGAGTTGGATCGCTCCACGTCGATGATGGCCGGCATGGCATCGACCCTCAGCCAGATCGAGCAGACCGGCAAGGCGAACGTCAAGATCACCGAGGGGCTCATCGCCGAAGCCGACGCGCTTCGCAAGCGGGAGACCCAGCTGTCCGAGCGAACCGTTGCCCTCGAGCAGCAGGTCGCCGACCTTCGCGATACCGAGGGCGTGCTCCGCGCGGAGATCTTCAAGCTTCAGGAGCAGTTGAAGGAGGCCACCGATCAGCGTGATCGCGACGCGGCCACGATTGCCCGCTACGAGGCGTCGGTTGGATCGCTCCACACTGCGGCGGCAGGCGAGGTTCGGCGTGTCGCCGACCGCAATCTTCGGGCGAAGGTCGTCAAGGTGATCGACGATCCCGCGGGCAAGCTCGCCTCGATCGACGCGGGCGAGCGCGACGGCGTGCAGGCGGGCTGGGTGCTCACGATCTCCGACGGCACGAACTACATCGCGAACCTCCGCGTGATCGAGGTGGACGTCAACCGAGCGGTCGGGCTGGTCGAGCTCGAGGATCCCGCGGCGGGTCGCGTCGTGGCGGCGGGTCAGACCGCCATCGCCCGACAGGGCGAGTAAGGCTTTCTCGACCCACCGACCCACGGAGATCTCCCTCATGGCTCTCTTGCGATCCGGATCGAACCGCGGCTCCTCCGCCTCCGGCGGCGAGATGTCGATCTACACCGCCCTGCTCGGCGTGGCCGCATTCGTCCTCCTCGTCAGCGTCGTCTGGGTAGCGCTGGCCAACATGGCGCAGACCGAAGCCGGTGGTGGCGGTGGCTCGATGTTCGGCCTCGTTTCCTCTCGCTGACGCCTGGCGACCGCCGGACGGCGTCGCTTCCGGGTGTATCATCGCCAGTTCGTCCGGCGCGTCCGCCGATCGTGCGGTCTCGGCGTCGCCGTAGTGGGCCGTCCGGCCCGAGGGAGTGCTGCCGTTGATCCTCGGCTCGATGATGGGGTGGTTTCGGGTCGACATGGGGATCGACCTCGGCACGTGCAACACGCTCGTCTGCGTTCGCGGCGAAGGCATCGTCCTCGATGAGCCCTCGGTCGTTGCGGTGCGGAAGGGGACCAATCAGGTTCTGAACGGCGGGACGGCGGTGGGTGTCGCCGCGAAGGCGATGCTCGGCAAGACGCCCGGCTCGATCAGCGCGATCCGCCCGCTCAAGGACGGCGTGATCAGCGACTTCCAGATCACCGAGGCGATGCTGAGCTACTTCATTCGCAAGGTCCAGGCGCGGCGTTGGCTGCTCGGTCCGCGGGTCGTGATCGCGGTGCCTTCGGGAATCACCGCGGTCGAGAAGCGGGCGGTGATCGACTCGGCGGAACGTGCTGGCGCGAGCCGCGTGTTCCTCGTCGAAGAGCCGATGGCCGCCGGGATCGGTGCGGGGCTTCCGATCGCGGAGCCTCGAGCAAGCATGATCGTCGACATCGGCGGTGGCACCACCGAGGTCGCGATCATGAGTCTTGCCGACATCGCGAACTGCCAGTCGGTCCGCGTCGCGGGCGACGACTTCGACGAGGCGATCATCAACCACATGAAGCGGACCTACTCGCTGACGATCGGCGAGCAGACCGCCGAGCGGATCAAGATCGAGATCGGCTCTGCGGCCCCGGTGGGCGAGGAGCTCACCATGGAGGTCAAGGGACGCGACATGGTGACGGGGCTCCCGCGCAAGACGGTCGTCACGAGCGAGGAGATCCGAGACGCGCTTCGAGAGCCGCTCAATCAGATCATCGACGCGGTCATGAAGACCCTCGAGACGGCGGAGCCGGAACTCTCGGCCGACCTCGTCGAGACGGGCATCACGCTTGCCGGCGGCGGCGCACTGCTTCGTGGCATCGATCGAGTGATCTCGAGCGCGACCGGGCTCGAGACGATCATCGCCGACGATCCGCTGACCTGCGTCGCGCGCGGCACGAGCATCTACCTCGAGAACCTCGAGCAGTACCAGTCGACGCTCGAGTCCGATCGCGACGACTTCTGATCGTTCCACGGGCGGGGAGGCGACGCCGATGGCGTGGATCGAACGCGTGCGGACGCCGCTGATCCCCGCGACGGTCGTCGCCGCGCTCGCGTTTGCGCCGCCGGCGTGGCTCGGCTGGTCCGCCGAGGTCGGCGCGGTCCTGTGGATTCCGCTCAACCCGATCGCGCACGTCGCGGCGTCCGCCCGAGCGTGGCTGCGCCCGCCTCGCCCCGACCTTCCCCCGGTCGAGGTGGAAGCGCTTCTGGAGGAGCGCGACACCCTGCGGGCGCTCGCCACGCGGCTGCGAATCGAACTCGATCTTGCGGAGGCGGAGCTGGCGGCGCTCGAAGGCGAGCCTCGTCCGTCGCGAGCCGGATCGTCGCCGCTGGCCGCGACGGTGCTCGTCGTCGAGACCGACGGTCGCATGCGGCTGAACAAAGGTCTGCGTCATGGCGTCGCCGCGGGCGATCCGGTCGTCGAAGGCGGGGAGATCCTCGTCGGACGCATCGCCGATCCGCCCGGTGGCGCGTGGTCCATGGTGGTGCCAGCCGAGCATCGCGCCGCGGGCACGCTTCGAGCAAGGCTCTCGGCGAACGACGATCCTTCCGGCGAGGCGACGCTGGTGCTGCTCGAACCGCTCGGCGACGGATGGCGAGCGGAGACCGACGAAGGCTTCGCCAACCCGGGCGCGACGCTGCGGCTCGACGATCCCGCCTGGCCTTCGAGTGCGCAAGGACTGCTCCTTGGGCGAGTGTCCCAGGTGCGTCGGATCGACCAGCGTCCACTGCTCGTCGAGATCGCCGTCAAGCCGGCGTGGGATGCCGGAGCTTCGGCGACCCTCGTGGTGCGGCGAGCCTCGACGGCGGAGGTCGGTCCGTGAACTGGCTTCTGTTCGCGCCGCTCGCGGTGATCCTGATCGTGCTCGACGCGAGCTTCATGCCCGTCCTTCGGATCGACGAGGTGTGGCCGCAGTGGACGCCGGGGCTCGTGGTCTTCGTGGCGATGTGGGCTCCGAGACCCACCGTGCTCTGGGCGGCGTTTCTGACCGGTCTCTTTCGCGACCTCTCGCGCCCCGAGGTCGCTGGAGACCTCGAGGCGATCCGCGTGATCGGCCCCGAGGCGCTGGGCTGGCTGTTCGGGGCGATCTTCGTGCTCGCGGTGCGTCGCTCGCTGCTGCGACGACATCCGGCCGCGGTCGGTGCCGCGACCTTCGCGTTTCTGGTGCTTGCGACGCTCGTGTGGGGCGCGATCTGGGCGATCCGCGGTCTGCTGCCGGGCAGCGTCGAGCCGTGGCCTCCCGGCGACGCGATCTCGGCGGTGGGCGCGCGACTGGTGGGCGATGCCTACAGCGGGCTGGCCGCGATCCCTCTCGCCTGGTCGCTCGCGAGGCTGCGTCCCTGGTGGGGATTCCCCGGCGCCGTGTGGCAGGCGCCGGCGACGCGCCGGTTCTGAATCGTGTCGCATCACGCCGCGGGTACATTCCGGAGATGCGGCAATGGGTCCTCTTCGACGACGGTGGCGGGCGATTCGGTCCGCTCACGGATCTCCGCTCGATCGTCGAGGTCCGCACCGGTGCGTGCACGATCCTCGAACGCTTTCGCACGATCCTGGGTGAACCGACCGCGGTTCGGGTGACGCCGAACATGCGATCGCTGGCGGTCGAGCGCGGCTTGCCGGATTCGATCGGCGACTGTTCCGGGCCGGTCGAACTCTGGAACGCTCGCCTACGCGGGGATCTCTCCGCAAGCGCATCGGCTCCCGCGTTGGGGCAGGCGTGGTGTACCCGCGACGGCGACCTGGTCGCGGCAACGCTCGAGGCGCCCGCCGCTCAAGCGTTCCTCGAGTCGGGCACGATCGACGATCGAGTGCATCGACTCGAGCGTGCGGAACTGATGCTCATGTCGCGCCCGTGGCACATCCTCGACGATCTCGACGCCCGGCTGCGGCAGGATCTCTCCACGATCGCGACGGGCGACGGATGGATCGACGCCTCGTCTCCCGGCGTCGAGCGGGTTGGACCGCATCCGATCCGGGCGCACGCGACCTCGAAGCTTGGTCGCGCCGTGGTGCTCGATGCGACCGACGGGCCGATCGCGATCGCCGCGGGCGCCTCGATCGGGCACGGCGCGATCCTCGAAGGCCCGGTCTTCGTCGGACCCGGCTGCGTCGTGGCGCCGCGGACGCACCTCAAGCGTGGCGTGGCGCTCGGACCGGTCTGCAAGGTTGGCGGCGAGATCGGCGCGACGATCTTCCAAGGCCATGCCAACAAGGTGCATGAGGGGCACCTCGGCGATGCCTGGGTCGGCGAGTGGGCGAACTTCGGCGCCTCGACCGTCAACTCGAATCTGCTCAACACCTACGGCGAGGTCTCGATGCGGCTCGCGCCGGACGGCCCCTCGGAGCGAACGGGTCGGACCGCGATGGGCTGCCTCGTGGGCGATCACGTCAAGTTCGCGATCGGCACGCGCATCACCACCGGAGCCTCGTTCGGCACCGGGAGCATGGTCGCCGTCGCCGATCCGCCGCGCTGCGTCGGTCGCTTTCGCTGGCTCGTCGATCGGGGGGAGAGCGGCTATCGCTACGACCGCTTCCTCGAGGTCGCGACGATCGCCGCGGGTCGGCGTGGCACCACCTTCGGACCCGCGTATCTCGCACGGCTCGAGGCCCTGCACGCCGGAACGTCGCAGGGCGGCTGAGCGATGCCGGAGACCTACTTCCTCATCGACGGCTACGCGGCGTTCCACCGCGCGTATCACGCGATCCGCGGCCCGATGCACAGCCCGCTGACCGGGGAGCCGACGAACCTCGTCTACGGCTTCACGGCGATGCTTCTGAAACTGCTCCGCGAGCAGCAGCCGGATCACCTCGTCGTCGTGATCGACGCGAGCGGCGATCAGGGGACGTTCCGCTCGCAGCTCTACCCCGAGTACAAGGCCCATCGCGATCCGCTGCCGGAGGACTTCAAGCCGCAGGTGGAGCGATGCCTCGAACTGCTGCGCGATCTCGCGATCCCGATCGTCGCGGTCGAAGGCGTCGAGGCCGACGACGCGATCGCGAGCCTCGTTGGCCGCGTGCGTCGCGAATCGCCCGAGGTCTCGATCCGGATCGTGAGCCGCGACAAGGACCTCTCGCAGCTGATCGACGAGAAGACGGCGCTCTTCGATCCGCAGAAGGACGAGTTCGTCGACCTCGAGAAGATCTTCGGCCGCCCCGGGCTCGTGCCGCGCCAGGTCCCCGACGTGCTGGCGCTGATGGGCGATCCGGTCGACAACGTGCCGGGAGTGAAGGGCGTCGGCCCCAAGACCGCGGCCGAACTGCTGCTCAAGTACGGCACGCTCGACAACCTTCTCGCGCATGTCGAGGAGATCCCCGGCAAGCGCGGCGAAGCGATCCGCGAAGCTGTTCAGGCCATTCCCCTGGCGAGGCAACTCGTCGAACTCAAGCGCGATCTCGAGATCGACGTGCCCAAGACCTCGTCCCGCGCGGACCTCGCCTCGGCCGATCGCGCGAAGTCGATCGAACTGCTTCGGACGCTCGGTTTCGGCAGGCTTCGCGACGAGTTGGCGAAGCTGCTCGGGCAGGAGCCCGCGGCCGACCGCGTCGACGCGTCGCCGCCCGGCCGGTCCGCGGCGGCGGGCGACCTCTTTGGCCAGGGCGGGCTCTTCGACGAGTCGCCGGCGCCCGCCGAGCCGGGCGGCTTCGAAGCACCGTGCGAGATCGTTCGCGACGCGACGGCGCTCGCCGCCCTCGCCGAACGGATGCGGGCCGCGACCGCGGCCGGCCGTCCGATCGCGATCGATCTCGAGACGTCCGGGCTCGCGATCCACGGATCCGAACTCTGCGGCGTGGCGATCGGATTCGACGGCGGATCGGGCTTCTACGTGCCGGTCCGCTCGCCGGAGGCAGAGTCCCACGCCTCCGAGGCGACGGTGCTCGGGGCGCTGCGGGCGCCGCTCGAGGACGAGGCCGCGACGATGCTCGGTCACAACCTCAAGTTCGATCTCGCCATGCTTCGACGCGTCGGCGTGATCGCGAAGGGGCGGATCGTCGACACGATGATCGAGAGCCATCTCGCCGATCCGGGCGACGCGGGCCACGGCTTGAAGGACGTCGCCGAACGACTGCTCGGCGTGCGCCCGCGTCGGATCGGCTCGCTGATCGGCGAAGGCCGCGTGCAGCGAAGCTTCGCGGAGGTTCCGCTTGCGGACGCGGGGCCGTACGCGGCGCAGGACGTCGTGCTCGCGTGGCGCCTGCACGAGGTGCTCGCGCCTCGGCTCGAGTCGATGGGCTTGTCGGAACTCTGCCGCGACGTCGAGTTCCCCTTGGTCGGGGTGCTCGCGGCGATGGAGCACGCAGGCATCCGCGTCGATCCGGAGGAACTCGACCGGCAACGCGAGGTGCTCGAGAAGGAACTGCTGCGGCTGCGACAGGAGATGCTCGAGGCGTCGCCGCAATCCTTCAATCCCGACTCTCCGAAGCAACTGGCTGCGGTCCTCTTCGGTTCGATCCACGGCGAGCCGCCGGGACTCGGGCTTCGGCCGATCAAGCGCGGGAAGTCCGGGCCGAGCACGGACTCCGAGACGCTCGAGCGTCTGGCCGCGGATCCGGAGATCGAGACGCCGCTGCCGCAACTGGTGCTCGAGTATCGGAGCCTCGCGAAGCTGGTCGGGACCTACCTCGTCGCGCTCAAGAGCGCGATCGATCCGCGGACGGGACGCATCCACGCCTCGTTCCATCAGGCCGCGACCGCGACCGGGCGACTGAGCTCGTCCGACCCGAACCTGCAGAACATCCCGATCCGCACCGCAAGGGGGCGCGAGATCCGCAAGGCGTTCAAGGCCGCGGAGGGGCACGTCCTCCTCTCCGCCGACTACTCGCAGATCGAACTGCGGATGCTCGCCCACCTCAGCGGCGACGCGGGGCTCGTCGAGGCGTTTCGGGCCGATCGCGACATCCATGTCGCCGTCGCCGCCGAGGTCTTCGAGGTGTCGCCGGACGCGGTGACGAGCGAAATGCGCAGCGTCGCCAAGATGGTCAACTTCGGCATCGTCTACGGCATCACCGCGGGCGGGCTCGCGCGACGTCTCGGCCCCGGCACCACCCGTGAACGGGCCACGCAGATCATCGCCACCTACAAGAAGCGCTTCGCCGGCATCGAGACGTTCCTCGATCGCTGCGTGCAGTCGGCCCGCACCGACGGCTACGTCGCGACGATCCTCGGACGGCGGCGGCCGATTCCGCAGATCGCGTCACGCAATCCCGCCGAGCGTGCCTTCGGCGAACGGGCGGCGATCAACACGGTGGTGCAAGGCTCGGCCGCGGACCTCATCAAGGTGGCGATGGTGCGGCTTGATCGACGCCTCGCTCACGAGAGCCCGCAGACGCGGATCCTCCTGCAGATCCACGACGAGTTGGTGCTCGAGACCCCACGGGACCGACTTGCGGAGGCTCGCGGCATCCTGGTGGACACGATGGAGCACGCGATGGACCTGGCGGTCCCTCTTCGGGTGGACTCCTCGAGCGCCGAGAACTGGTTCGATGCGGGGTGATTCGCCGGTCGGTTCGGAACACCGAGACGACTGCTTGGCCGAGCCCTTCGGATTCCTTGACCGCGGTTTGCCCGCTGCTACATTACCCGGCTCATCAGGGGCGGTAGCTCAATTGGTTAGAGTACCGGCCTGTCACGCCGGTGGTTGCGGGTTCGAGTCCCGTCCGCCTCGCTTCCCTGATCGACTTCGGGCCGCCCTCGGGCGGCCTGATCCTTTGTAGGGGCCAGTGGAAGTTGGTCGTGGCCGGTGGAACCGCGGAGATCGGTTCGTCGACGCGGCGATCGCGACGTCCGCGTTCGGACGGTCGCGTATTCTGCACCGGTCGTCGGATCGCGGCGTGGGATGCCGAGCGCGATCCGTTCCGAACCTGGAGCTCGATCTCGGATCCATTCCGCCCATGCCGTATCTCGACGTCCGAACGCACCAAGGTCTCCGTCGCATCACCCTCGAGGAGGAGCCGGTCGTCGTCGGGCGGCATCCGGAGTGCGGCATCCACGCGGCCGATGACCGCCTCAGCCGCCGCCATTGCCAGATCGAGCGGCACGGCGAGGGCTTCCGAGTTCGCGATCTCGGCTCGCGGAACGGCACCCGCCTGAACGGCGTCCGCGTCACCGAGAAGCCGCTTCGAAGCGGCGACCGCATCGAGGTGGGGGGGCTCGCCATCGAGTTCATCGATCCCGAGCAGCAGGTGCCGACCCGCAAGAGGCAGACGCCCGACTTCGCGGCGGCCGCGGCCGACGCGGCGCGACGGGCTTACGACAGCGCCACGCTCGACGTCGACCTCAAGGAGCTCGCCGGCGCGGCCAAGACCGACTACGAGCGGCAGCTCCTGCAGATCATCGAAGGCTCGCTCGATCGCTCCTTCGAGGCGGAGGACATCGGTCTCGTCGACTCGCGGGGCGTGACCGTCCACGCCGCGAGCAACTCCGGTGGCGAGACGGAGTCCGCCGAGAGCGTGCGGGTCTTTCGGCTGCTGCTGCTCGCGTGCTTCCGCGCCCGCGCGACCGACATCCACGTCGAGCCCCGTGGCGACACGTCGGTGGTGCGGCTTCGCGTCGACGGCTACATGCTCACCGCGGTCGAGCTTTCCGCCGCCATCGCCAAGCGCGTCAACGGCATGGTGAAGATCCTCTGCGAGATCGACACCAGCCAGAAGCCCGCGGTGCAGGACGGGCACTTCTCGGTCACGCTGCCGGGCCGGCGCGTCGACTATCGCGTCAGCTTCACGCCGGCGGTCCACGGGCAGAAGCTCGTGATCCGAGTGCTCGACGGAAGCAACGCCCCGAACCGCCTCCACGAGCTCGGCCTGCTGCCGTGGATGTACGAGAAGCTCCGCCGCATCGCGACCCGCGACGCCGGCATGCTGCTCGCCTGCGGCCCGACCGGCAGCGGCAAGACGACGACGCTCTACTCCTGCCTCCGCGAGATCGACGTCGAGCAGCGCAACGCGATCACCATCGAGGATCCCGTCGAGTACCAGCTGCCCGGCGCCACGCAGATCCCGATCGATGCGAAGCAGGGGCATACCTTCGCGAACATCCTGCGATCGGTGCTGCGGCAGGACCCCGACGTCATCTTCGTCGGCGAGATCCGCGACATCGAGACCGCGAACGTCGCCATGCAGGCGGCGATGACCGGCCACCTCGTCTACTCGACGGTGCACGCGAAGGACACGATCGGCGCGATCTTCCGCCTGCTCGATCTCGGGGTCGAGCAGTACCTCGTCGCGAACGCGGTCAACATGATCATCGCCCAGCGGCTCGTGCGAATGCTCTGCGTGGCGTGTCGTCGCGGCGTTCGAGCGACGCCGGCGCAGAGCCTCAAGATGGGCTCGGCGCTCTCGGGCGTGGCGGACATCTACGTGCCGCAGGGCTGCGGCGAATGCCTGCAGACCGGCTTCATCGGACGTCGCGCGCTCTTCGAGCTGCTCGAGTTCAACGATCCGCTTCGGGACGCGGTCCTCAAGAACCCGACGATCCAGGGGATCCGCGACATCCTCAGGAACAACCTCTTCACGAGCCTGCAGGGCTTCGGCTTCCAGCTCGTGGCGCAGGGGCAGACCAGCTACGACGAGGTCGAGCGGGTCGCGGGCACGGAGTGATGCTGCGAGGGCGGCGGTGAACGACGCGTCTCCCATCCGAAGCGATCCCTTCGCGCTCCTCGGGCTCGAGCCTCGCTTCGACCTCGACGCGACGTCGATCGATGCGGCGTGGATGCGACGCGTGCGGGCGGCCCATCCCGACCGCGCCGGCGGCGGCGAGGAGCACTCGGAAGCGGCACGCTCCGCCGCGGCCCTGAACGAGGCGCGGACGATCCTGCGCGACCCGCTGCGGCGGGGCGAGTCGTTGCTGTCGCGCCGCGGCGCCGGACCGGCGGATCCGTCGGCGTTGCCGCAGGCGTTCCTGCACGAGATGTTCGAGTGGCGGGAACGTCTCGAGGAGGCGATCGGTGAAGGCGACGCCGAGGCGCTCGCCGAACTCGCGAGGGAAGCCCACGCCCGACGCGGCGAGACGCTCGAGCGACTCGCGACCCTGTTCGCGGAGCCCAAGCACGCCGAGGTGGCCACCGCGATCCGGCTCGAACTCAACGTGCTCCGCTACTTCGATCGCCTTGAAGACGAGCTGCGGCAGGCGCCGCGGAAGCCGGCGTGAGCGTCCTCGCCTCGGCATCGCAGCACGCGGCCGCCCATCTTGGCCCAACCGAACTCGCGCTCCTCGCGGCGCTGGTGCCGCTGCTCGTCGTGAGCGGATTCTTCAGCTCCTCCGAGACCGCGCTCTTCGGCATGAGCGAGAACGAGCGGATGGTCCTGCGTCGAAGCGGCTCGATCGCCGGCCGCGCGATCGACGCCTTGATGGCCGATCCGCGGATGCTGCTCGTCACGCTGCTTCTCGGCAACACCACGGTCAACACCCTCTACTTCGTGACCAGTTCGGTGCTGGTGGTCCGCATGCAGGGCGGCGTCGCGATCGAGGCGGCGACCGCGGCGGGATCGCTGCTCGGCCTCATCGTCTTCGGGGAGATCGTCCCGAAGCTCGCGGGCGAGACGCGTCGCAGCTTCGTCGCATCGCTCGTGGCGCCGCCGCTCTTCGCGTTGCACCGGCTGATCGGCCCGCTGCGGCGATTGATCGCGGCAGGGGTCGTCGAGCCGCTCGCCCGTCTCACCGCGCCGCGTGCGGCGCCGCCGCGGCTCTCGGAGGCCGAACTGGCCGCCCTCATCGACATCTCGGCGCGGCAGGGGGTGCTCGAATCGCACGAGCAGGAACTCCTGCTCGAGGTGGTGCGCCTGCAGCGGCTGCGAGTGCGCGACGTCCAGGTTCCGCGGGTGCGGATGGCCGCGGTCCCGATCGGCGCCGACGAGCGCACGGTCCGCGAGACGGTGGCGACGGCCCGACTCAGTCGGCTGCCGGTCTATCGAGGCGATCTCGACCACATCGAGGGGATTCTTCCGGCGAAGCGGTTCCTGCTTGCGGACCCGGCGAAGCGGTCGATCGTGCGGCACCTCGAGCCGGCCACCTTCGTCCCCGAGATCGCCTCGGTCGAGGCGTTGCTCGTGCGCTTCCGCGAGACCGGCGGCACGCTCGCGATCACGGTCGACGAGTACGGCGGCACTGCGGGCGTCGTCGCCCTCGAGGACGTCGTCGAGGCGATCGTGGGCGACATCGTCGCGCCCGAGGAGGAACTGCCGCCGCCGCCCAAGCGTCTCGACGCCCTCTCGTGGCGGGTCTCCGGGGAGATGGGCATCCACGACTGGCAGGACACCTTCGGCGAGGCGGTCGCCTCGCGCGGCGCGGTCACCCTTGGCGGCTACCTGATGGAGCGTCTCGGCCGCGCCGTGTCGCCGGGCGACGTGGTGCGCCTCGGCAACGTCGAACTCGAGGCCGAGCGGGTCGAGCAGGCGATGGTGCGGACGGTGCTCGTGCGGCTCGTGCCGCCCGCGCGCGAGGAGAACGCGAAGTGATCGCCTCCTCGCCCGCCGCGGCATTCTCGCTTCCGGACTGGGCCGTCGATCCGGCGCTCGTCGCCATGGCGATCGCGGGGCTTTCGGCGAGCGCGGTCTTCTCCGGCCTCGAGATCGGGATCTACACGCTCAATCGCGTGAAGCTGACCGTCGCCGCCGAAGGCGGTCGTCGCGACGCGATCGCGTTGCGGCGCGAACTCGAGCATCCCGACGGGGTGCTTGCGACGCTGCTCGTCGGCAACAACATCGTCAACTACCTCGGCACGCTCGCGATCGCGCTGCTGCTTGATCGCGCGGGGCTGGGCCCTTTCGAGGCCGTGCTCGTCAACACCGCGGTCGTGGTGCCGCTGCTGCTCGTCTTCGGAGAGATCCTGCCGAAGGACCTCTTCCGCACCTTCACCGATCGCTGGACCTATCGCTTCGCGGGCATGCTGGTCCTGCTGAGAAGGCTGCTGACCGCGATCGGGCTGCTGCCGCTGCTTCGTCTCGCGGCCGCGGCGGCGACGCGTCTGATCGGCGGGCGCACGGCGCAGGCGGGCTCGGCGGCGCAGCGGATCGGCTGGCTCTTCCGCGAGGGAGCGAAGGCGGGGGTCCTGAGCGGCGAGCAGATCTCGCTCGTCGACCGGGCGCTCGAGATGCGTCGCCGCACCGTGATCGGCGAGATGACGCCATGGAGCCGTGTCGCCACGCTGCGCCACGATGCGTCTCCCTCCGAACGCACCCGCACCGTCCGCGAGCGCCCGTACAGCCGCTTCCCGGTGGTCGATGCCCAAGGGCGGGTCCGGGGGATGATCCAGACGCTCGACGCGATCCTCGACGCAGAGACGCCGACCGCCTCGCTGGTGCGTCCGGTCGAGTCGCTGTCGCCGGACCTTCCGGCCACCGAGGCGATCCGCCTGCTTCGCCAGAAGCGGGCGCGGCTCGCGATCGTGGCTCGCCCCGACGGCAAGCCGCTCGGCGTGGTCGGACTCAAGGACCTCATCGAGCCTCTGACCGGCGACCTGCGGGCCTGGTGATCGGGGCGACGAGGGCGATCGCGGCGACGGGCTGCCGCGAGTTCAGCGTCGCCCTGCGATCGGCGAGCGATCTCGATCCGAAGTGGTCGATTCGAGCACGCGTTCGCTATACTCCCGACCCTCCTGGACCGATCGGTCTGGAGACCCACGGGCTTGTAGCTCAGCTGGCTAGAGCGCACCCCTGATAAGGGTGAGGTCGAAGGTTCGAGTCCTTTCAGGCCCACTGACGAGACGCCCCGAGCTTCCGCTCGGGGCGTGTCGTTTGGCAGTTTGGAACATCGGAAGGTGGGCAGGTTGGAAGGCGGCCTCGGCGATGCTGCCGCCGCGCGGATCGATCGGCCTCGTTGCCGGCGAGGGCGCTGACGCGATCACGTCGTTTCTGGCGCGAAGCTCTACACTGCGGTCACGTGAAGCCATCTCCCCGCGAGGGCCTGCCGCAGCACTTGGGGGATCTCGCGGCACGCGCCCGATCACTCTCGGAAGCCCTCGCTGCCGCCATGGCCTCGGTCGTTCGCGATCCCACCGCCGTGCGGGCCTGCGGGCGGGTGCTCGGGGTCGACAAGAACCTCGCATGGCGACTCGTCCGACTGGCGGAAGCGTCCGACCTCGCGGGCGTGCTGACGAGCCGTCCCGGCTCGCGGGGCTGGGGGCTGGCGGTCGCGGCCCTTCGCGGGGCCGGATGCGACGCGCGGCTGGTCGAGGAACTCGAGATCGCGCGAGCGGCGTTCGAGCGAGAGATTCGCGACCGCCGCCTCGATGAACGGACCCTCCGCTTCCTCGCGTTCGGTGGGCTCGAGACCGACCAGGGTCGCGAGGAGATCCTGAAGATCCGCCGAGACGGGACCGAACTTGCCGCGAGCCGCTTCGGCACGCGGGCCGACGCGCTCGCGACGGCGTACCTCGTCACGCCCTCCGGAGAAGGCGACCTGCTCGATCTCACCGCGGTGACCATGCTCTTCGGGCTTCGGCGGGTCAGACCCGGTCCGAATCTCGAGGTCCATCGCGGCACGAACTCGGGATCGGACTGGAGGCCGGACCGGATCCGCTCCTCGATCGAGGCGCATCGCGGCATCGGATCGCTTGTGCCGTCGCTCTCCTCGCCCGGGGCGGTCGAGGAGCTGCTCGTCGCGGCGAACCCGGCGCTCAACGTGGTGCACTTCCGCGGCGCCGGCGATTCCGCGACGCAAGGCATCGACGCCGTCTTCGTCGAGTCGCTGCCGAAGGCCGCCTACGCCGATGCCCGCCATCCCGGCGAACGGGGCGCGTTCGGTGCGCCGGTGCTGGTGCCGACGACGTGGTTCATCCTCGAGGTGCTCGTCGAACGTTCGGTGCGTTGGGGCGCGATCGCCGAAGGCTCGATGTACTCGCAGATCGCTGGCCCGTTCAATCGACTTCAGTACTTCGAACAGCAGCGACTGCCCATGGTCGAGTTGCCGGAGAGCGGCATCGATGCCGATCTCCCCGACGAGCTGGGCGACTTGCGAGAAGCCCATCGCGCTGCGCTCGAGCATGCGTCGGCTGGCTGCGATCGGAGTCTCGCCGACTTCACGCTGCATCGCCTGGTGGTGTCGCATCCGCCGCTGTCGACGAACATCCGCCTGCGATGGCGTCTTCCGGACCGCCCTGTTGGAGAGGATCGATGAGCGAGTCCCGCGTCGTCGAACGTCGGGAGGACCTCGACTCCCTGCGGAGCCTTCTCGAGGAGGTTGCCGAGGCGTGCCAGCGCGTGCTCGCCGAATCGGTGTCCGACCCGACCGCGACCCGCGAGGTGGCCCGCAGCCTCGGCCTGAGCACCACGAACGCCTGGCGACTCGTCCGCTTCGCGAACGATGGACCGACGGCGAAGGTCCTTCGGTCGATGCCGGGCCCGCGGGCGTGGGAGACGGTCCTCTCGGCCTTGGATCGCACCAGCGCGGCGCCGAACGCCGTCGCGCCCTTGCGCAGCGCCGTTGCGAAGCTCCATGAGGAGCTCGATCGGCGCGGCCTCTCCCGATCCGACCTTCCCCGCTTCGCGCTGTCCGGGACCGAAGCGGCGAGGCAGGCCGTCGACGCGATCGATCGAAGCCGGGAGATGCGAACCAACACCCTGCTCTGGGGAGCCTCCGCGAGCGCGATGGCGACGAGCTACCTGGTGCGGATCGATGTCGAGACCGGTCGGCCTCTGGTACTTGGCGTTTCGACGTTCGCCGGTCTGCGCCGCATCCGGCCAGGACCGGAGTGGTGGCTTCCGTCGCCGGATCGCGTGCTGTTCGCCGACCGACGCGCCGTGCCGATCGCTCCGGATCCGCGTGCCGACCTTGAGATCCCGCGGCTGCTCTCCGATCACGCTCGCAGCGAGCTCGGCGTCTCGCCCGAAGGGCACATCGCCTTCCGCGGCGAGCACGCGAAGGCGGCGGGCGCGGTCGACCTGGCGGTTTCCGCCGGCGGGCTCGTCGAGGCGGACGACCAAGGGCGGCTGCTCGAGCGTCTCGCGATCTTCGCCTCGCCCATCTGGATTCCGACCACCGAGTTCATGCTCGAGGTGCTGTTCGAACGCGGAGCGGATCCGGCGCGAGCACCGCAGGCGTCGATCTACGCCCAGGTCGGGTCGAATTCGGTGGCCGACGTCGATCGGCACCACTTCCTCATGCCCGGATCCGGTTCGTCGGAGGGATTGACCAAGGACGAGCGGTGCGAGGATCTCGCGCCGCCGTTCGACGACCATTCGAAGGCCGGTCGAGCCCTGCACGCCGCCGCGATCGGCCGCGCGATCGAGTCGATGGGACTCGAGCCGGGCGACTTCGTGCGGCACCGTCTCGTCGTGCCGAATCCGGTGCTCTGCACGATGGTGGAGCTGGGCTGGCCGACGGATTGATCCCGCCTCGATCCCGCCTCGATCCGCGAGCGCGCGAGACCCTTGCGAGGGCTTGACTCGGCGGCGACC
>CAZTMB010000005.1:47774-58419 GCA_964614695.1 uncultured Isosphaeraceae bacterium
CGCCTCGATCCGCGAGCGCGCGAGACCCTTGCGAGGGCTTGACTCGGCGGCGACCGCATCCGGGGGGAGGCGGAGCACGATCCTCGCGCGGTCGCGCCTCCGCGCGGGCGTCCGGCAGGGATCCAAGGCGTGGTGCGTGGCCGAGGGCTCTGCGGACCCGCAGCTCCGGAGCCCCGTTTGGCCTGCCGACGGCAGCACCGCACGCGCGCTCGAACCGCATCGCGATGCCCGAAACAGGGTGTTCCCCGAGACGCGCCTTGGTTGTGCGTGCACGAGGAGGGTGTCCAATTGGAATCTTCTTCGGGATCCGCGTCGTGCCGCCCGGTCTCACGATCGTGGGCGAGGCGGATCACCGCTCACCACACTCGGGAAGGACCCCCATGCACAGGACGTCAGGACTTCGACTGGCCACCGTGGCCGCTGCAGGAATCGCGGCCAGCTCGGCGACGGCCGACTTCACCGTCGATCTCGGATCGGGCAACCTCTCCGGAGGCCAGACGCGATACGTCGAGATCGAGGTGACCGAGGAGATGATTCCGCCGGGGTTCGTGATGGTCGGCTTCGAGTTCTCGATGGACTACGTCGCCGGGCCCGGCGTCGAGTGGTCTTCGGACATGGGGCTGTGGATCGACGATGCCGACGGCCGCCCGAGCGTGCAGATCGGCGGCTACAACATCACCTTCGCCGACATTCAGGGAGCCGACTGGTCGTTCTACGGACTGCCGTTCTCCGGCCCGTACTCCGACTCGCAGCCGCTGCTGCACTCCGGCAACGGTCTCTGGCGGTTCTCGATCGGCAATGGATGGACCGGCGCCGCGGCGGTCGGCTACAACAACGTGACGCTCACGGTGATCGTGGGCGAAGCGGGGGCGTGCGGCACTTCGACGGAGAGTTGCGATCAGCCGCACAAGGATCCCGGCTGCAGCGACGCGGTCTGCTGTGCTGCGGTCTGCGAGTTCGATCCGGTCTGCTGCGAGGTCGCGTGGGATGGATTCTGCGCCGCCTACGCCATCGACCTCTGCGGCATCTACCAGTACGAGTGCCCGAGCGGCGGTCCGGCCAACAACTGTCCGACCAACGCCACGCCGATCTCCGACGGCGACGTCCTGCCCTTCGACACGACCAACGCGGACCCGGTGGCGCCCTTCTCCGACTGCCAGACCGAAGCGACGCTCGGGCCGGACGTGTGGTTCCAGTACTGCGCTCCGAAGGACGGCGCGGTCACCTTCAGCGGCTGCGGGCAGACCGACTACGACCAGAAGATGCGGGCCTACAACATCGGCGACGGCGTCTTCGATCCGAACCTGCTGCCGGCGATGGAGATCGCCTGCGACGACGACGGATGCACCGGCACGCCGGCATCGGCTTCGAAGATCACGACTCAGGTGATCGCGGGCAACTGCTACCTCTTCGCCGTGGGCGGATTCGCCGGGGCCGTCGGTTCGGGCACCGTCTCGCTCGAGTACATCCCGGCCTACAGCTGCGGCGATCCGGCCGCCGGCTCCTGCTGCGACCCGGATCCGCTCGGTCTCGGCTTCTGCGACGACGCGGAGTGCTGCGCGACGGTCTGCAACATCGATCCGACCTGCTGCGAGCTGTCGTGGGACGTTCCGTGTGCGAACCTCGCCTACCAGAACTGCACGAAGCTCTGCGGCGCGCAGGACAACGACGACTGCTCCGGCGCCGTCGAGGTGTTCGGGGGAACCAACTCGGTCGCGACCTACAACGCCACCACCGGTGCCATCCAGCCGCCCGCGGACGGTTGCACCTTCTACGGCCAGTCCACGATCTTCAACGACACCTGGTACGTGTACGAGTCGAACTGCGATGGCTTCCTGACCATCGCCTTCTGCGCGGAGGAGGGCGGCACCGCCAACTGGGACACGAAGATGGCGGTGTGGGCCGGCACCGACTGCGGCGATCTGGTCATCGCGGGCTGCAACGACGACGCATGCGATCCGCTCCTGAGCCAGGTGAACCTGAAGGCGGTGTGCGGGGTGACCTACTGGATCCAGATCGGCGGCTACAACGGAAACCAGTACGGCTCGGGAACCTTGGCCATCAACTGCGGCGGTCAGTCCTGCGGCGAACCGCCGATCCCGGGTGATCTGAACGGGGACGGTCTGGTGAACGGCGCCGACCTCGCGATCATGCTCGGCTGCTGGGGGCCGGTCACGAGCCCGTCGTGCGATGCGGCGGACATCGACGATGACGGGGTTGTCACCGGCGCCGATCTCGCCACGCTGCTCGGCAACTGGTCGAGCTGACCCGCTGAAACGCAAGTCGTTCGACGAACCTGTTCCGACCCCCCTCGGCCTGCGGGCCGAGGGGTTTTTTGTCCGCCGCGGCCGGGTCGGAAGGGCGAAACGGCGTGTCGCGGATCACCGGTCGAGCGAGGCTGACGGGGCATCGCCTGCTCGCCCGGCGTCCGAGCGGGCCTCCCCGGGGCGATCGACATGCCCCGAAGGCATCGGCGGGTCTCGTAAAACGCTGTTCCCCGAGACGGTACCCGCCCTCCGATCGATTGCTCCGGTCGGATTGGGTGGCACACTCCGGGGAATCCAAAAAAGTCGTCTTCTCGGCGTTCGGGCAGACGCGTCCGCGCCTCGCGACGAGCGAGGCATCGAGATCTTCAAGAGGAGTGAGAATGAGACTTCGCAATCGCCTTGGAGTGCATCTTGCGGCCTGCGCCGCCGTCGCGGCTGGCGCTGCCGGTACGGCGTCCGCCGACATCGTCTGGTCGGGAATCGTCGACCTCAACATCCCGTCGACCTTCAATGGGATCTACATCAACTTCGTCACGGGTCAGTACGAGAACTCGGGCGGTTCGGGCAGCGCCGTTCCGGGCTGGGACGTGAACCTGTGGTCCCCCTCGAACCTGGCGTTCTACGGCGGCTCGGCGGCCGGCGCGGTCGGCGGCTTCGTGTATGTCGGCAACGCGGATGGCGTCAGCAACCTCGCCTTCGGCACCGAGATCGGCGCCGGCTCGAACTATCAGGGCAGCGTGGCCGCGACCACGGGCGCGAATGCGTTCAACCTGAGCAGCTCTGAGAACATCGTCGGCTTCCGCTTCTTCAACGAGGCGGGCGGCACCATCCACTACGGCTGGCTCCGCGTCGAGCTGCTCGACACCCTCGGCGCGCAGCCGCGGGCGGTGGTCGAGTACGCGTTCGAGAGCACCGCGGGCGCTTCGATCACCGCGGGCGCCATCCCGGCTCCCGGAGCGATCGCCCTGATCGGCCTCGCGGGCCTCGCCGGCTCGCGACGCCGTCGGCTCGGCTGAGTCCACCCGACTCGCTGAACACCCAGAGTTGTGCACCGCCCCGCGACCACGAGACGCGGGGCGGTGTCGCATGGTGTGACCAGGGTCGTCGGTGATTGCGGCCGACCGTGTCGCCGCGCTTCGACCAGGCGAGATCGATGCGTGATCTCGGTGTCGGCAGCGCCCTCGCGACGCTCCCGCGCTGGAGCTTCGCGCGTTGGCGCTCGCAAGGCCGGCGGCAGCGCTTCCGTCGCAGGCGGATCAAGTTCAACAAGGGAGCGCACGACCACCGAGATCGTCGCGTCAGTCGCCGGCTGTTCCCCGAGACGCAATCCGGAGATCCAAGTCGCGAGGGCGTTGCCAAGGCGCAATTCGCGGCGAACCTCTGACGGGTCGCGATCGTCCGCGGCAGGTCTTCAACTTCCTCCCTCCAAGGAACACCGGAATGCACAGGCTTCGTCCCCTCGGTTGGGCTGGCGTCTTCGTGGCAATGATCGGCGGTTCGGCCAGCGCCGACTTCGTGGTCGATCTCGGATCCGGCGCGTTGGCTGGCGGGGAGACCCGCTTCGTGGATGTCGTCGTCGACGAGTCCATGATCCCGCTCGGCTACGAGATGGTCGGCTTCGAGATCTCGATGGACTTCGTCTTCAACGGCACGCCCTCGTGGGCTTCCGACAGCGCGTTCTGGATCGACGATGCCGGCGGCAATCCCAGCCTCCAGTTCGGCGGCTACAACGTGCTGTTCGCGGAGCTCCAGGGACCTTCCTGGCCTTGGGGCGTGTCGGGGGCCACGGGGACCTACACCGCTGAGTTCAACCACATTCGCAACGGCTACGGGACCTGGCGCTTCTCGATCGGCAACGGTTGGAACGACTCCATTCCCGCGCAATACAACAACGTCACGGTGAACATCATCCTCGGGCCCGCGGGAGTCTGCGGCCTCGCGACGACTCCGTGCGACGTGGTGGCCAAGTCGCCGGGCTGCAAGGACCTGAACTGCTGCAACAACGTGTGCCAGGTGGATCCCTTGTGCTGCGACGTCGCATGGGACCAGTTCTGCGCCGACGCCGCGATCAAGATCTGCAACATCTACCAGTACGAGTGCCCGTCGGGCGGACCGGTGAACAACTGCCCAACGACCGCGACGACGATCGTGCCGGGGCAGTCGATCCCCTTCGACACCACGAACGCCGACCCGGTCGGCCCGACATCGGACTGCGAGTCGGACCCGTCGCTTGGTCCCGATGTCTGGTTTCAGTTCTGCGCTCCGGCCAACGGGACCGCCATCTTCAGCAGCTGCGACCAGGCGGACTACGACCAGAAGATGCGAGCGTACAACGTGGGCGACGGGACCTACGACCCCAACGACCTGCCGCTCTTCGAGATCGGCTGCGCCGACGACAGCTGCTCGGTGCTGGCTGGACCGTCGAGAATGCTCATCTCGGTCGACGCGGGGACGTGCTACCTCTTCGGGGTCGGCGGCTACGAGCAGGAGACCGGGACGGGCATCGTCTCGCTCGAGTTCGTGCCCGCACTGTCCTGCGGAGACCCCGGGGCCGGGAGTTGCTGCGAACCGCGCGTGAATCTGCTTGCCCACTGCGACGATGGCGAGTGCTGCGAGGCGGTCTGCGCCGTGGATCCTTCCTGCTGCGACACCACCTGGGATAGCGCCTGCGCGACGGCGGCGTATCAGATCTGCCCGAAGGCATGCCCGGAGCCCGGAAACGACGAGTGCGAAGGCGCGTTGCCGATGTTCGACGGCGCCAACCCGTTCAGCACCTTCAACGCGACCACCGGCACGCTGTTCCCCCCGGCGGAGTACTGCCCCACGTTCCCGAACAGTCTCAAGAAGGACCGCTGGTACGTGTACTCGGCGACCTGCGACGGCGTCGTCACCGTATCGACGTGCCCTGAAGACGGCGGTTTCGCCAACTACGACTCCATGATGGCGGTCTGGGCCGGCGACGACTGCGGCTCCATGACCCTCGTCGGTTGCAACGACGACATCTGCTACCTCTTCAGCCGAGTCCAGTTCGAAGCCGTGTGCGGCGAGACCTACTTCATCCAGATCGGGGTCTACTCGAACGGCGCGGGCACGTACGGTATCGGCGAGCTGGCGATCTCCTGTGATGGCGGCAAGCCCTGCGAGACCCCGGGCAACCCGGCGGACCTCGATGGCGACGGCATCGTCGGCGGCGCCGATCTGGCGATCCTGCTCAGCGCCTGGGGCGATTGCGGCAACTGTGCGGCTTGCGTCGCCGACCTCACCGGCGACTGCACGGTCGGCGGAGCGGACCTCTCCGTGCTGCTGAGCGCCTGGGGCACCTGACGGGCCTCGGCCCGCGACCGCAGTCGACCTGACCTTGGCGTCTCCTTGCCCCCTCGGTTCTGTTCATCAGGCCGGGGGGGATTTTCTCTTTTACGGTCGGTGATCGCGGCCGAACGCGTCGCGTCGCATCAACCAGGCGAGATCGGCGTGGTCTCGGCGTCGGTAGTGCCATTGCGACGCTCCCACATCGGGGCTGCGCTGGTTGGCGACCGCCAGGCCGGCGGCAGCGCTTCCGTCGCAGGCGGATCGAGTTCACCGAGGGAGAGCACGACCACCGAGATCGTCGCGCCAGTCGCCAGCTGTTCCCCGAGACGCAATCTGGAGATCCAAGTCGGGAGTGCGTTGCCAATCGGCAATCCGCGACGAACCTCTCAGGTGCCGCGATCGTCCGCGGCAGGTCTCCAACCCCTCCCTGAAGGACTTTCGGAATGAGCAGGCTGCGTCCCCTCGGTTCGGCTGGCGTTCTTGTGGCTCTCGCTGCCGCGTCGGCAAACGCCGACTTCGTGGTCGATCTCGGATCCGGCGCGTTGGCTGGCGGGGAGACCCGCTTCGTGGAGATCGTCGTCGACGAGTCCCTGATCCCGATCGGCTACGAGATGGTCGGATTCGAGTACTCGATCGACTTCGTCTCCAACGGCACGCCCTCATGGGCCTCCGACTGCGCGTTCTGGATCGACGACGCCAACGGCAACCCCAGCCTCCAGTTCGGCGGCTGGAACGTGCTGTTCGCGGAGATCGATGGCCCGCCTTGGCCGTTTCAGACGGGCGGATCGCCGTACACGGGGACCTACACCGCGGAGTTCGATCACATCCGCAACGGACACGGCGTCTGGCGCTTCTCGATCGGCAACGGCTGGGCGACGTCCGCTCCCGCTCAATACAACAACGTCACCGTGAACATCATCGTGGGGCCCGCGAGCGCGTGCGGCTTCGCGACGACTCCCTGCGACGTGGCGGACAAGTCGCCGGGCTGCAACGACCTGGTCTGCTGCGACAACGTCTGCCAGGTGGATCCCCTGTGCTGCGACGTCGCGTGGGACCAGTTCTGCGTCGAGGCCGCGATCAAGATCTGCAACATCTACCAGTACGAGTGCCCTCCGGGCGGACCGGTGAACAACTGCCCAACGACCGCAACGACGATCGTGCCGGGGCAGTCGATCCCCTTCGACACCACGAACGCCGACCCGGTCGGCCCGACATCGGACTGCGAGTCGGACCCGTCGCTTGGTCCCGATGTCTGGTTTCAGTTCTGCGCTCCGGCCAACGGGACCGCCATCTTCAGCAGCTGCGACCAGGCGGACTACGACCAGAAGATGCGAGCGTACAACGTGGGCGACGGGACCTACGACCCCAACGATCTGCCGCTCTTCGAGATCGGGTGCGTCGACGACACCTGCTCGGTCGTGGGCGGACCGTCGAAGATGATCATCTCGGTCGACGCCGGTATGTGCTACCTCTTCGGCGTCGGCGGCTACACCGAGGAGACCGGGACCGGGATCGTCTCGCTCGAGTTCCTCCCCGAACTGTCCTGCGGAGACCCCGGGGCCGGGAGTTGCTGCGAACCGCACCTGAACGGACTTCCCCACTGCCAGGACGGCGCGTGCTGCGAGGCGGTCTGCGCCGTGGATCCTTCCTGCTGCGACACCGCCTGGGACGATGCCTGCGCGACGGCGGCCTATCAGGTCTGCCCGAAGGCGTGCCCCGAGCCCGGAAACGACGATTGCGAGGGCGCGTTGCCGATGGCGGACGGCGCCAACCCGTTCAGCACCTTCAACGCGACCACCGGCACGCTGTTCCCGCCGGCGGAGGACAGTTGCTGGGTGTTCCCCGACTACCTCAAGAAGGACCGCTGGTACGTGTACTCGGCGAGCTGCGACGGCGTGGTCACCATGTCCACCTGCACGGCCAACGGCGGTTTCGCCACCTTCGACACCATGTTGGCGGTGTGGGTCGGTGACGGCTGCGGTTCGATGACGATCGTCGGCTGCAACGACGACGACTGCTACCTGCGCAGCACCGTCCAGTTCGAGGCCGTGTGCGGCGAGACGTACTTCATCCAGATCGGCTCGTACTCGAGCGGCGTGGGCTACACCGGCATCGGCGAGCTGGCGATCTCCTGTGATGGCGGCAAGCCCTGCGAGACCCCGGGCAACCCGGCGGACCTCGATGGCGACGGCATCGTCGGCGGCGCCGATCTGGCGATCCTGCTCAGCGCGTGGGGCGATTGCGGCAACTGTGCGGCCTGCGTCGCCGACCTCACGGCAGACTGCACGGTGGGCGGTGCCGACCTGTCGGTGCTGCTCAGCGCGTGGGGCACCTGACGGGCGGTCGCCCACGACCGCAATCGCGAAGAGGTTGGTTTCTCCTTGGCCCCCTCGTCCTGACCATCAGGCCGAGGGGGCTTTCTTGCGCCGACGAATTCCTCGGCGACCGCTTGAACCAAGTCAGGAAGCCGACGGCAGGATCGGAGCGATCGCGCCCTCGGCGGCGGACCCCTCCGCGGGCGCGACTTGCTCGCGCGTCGATCGCACCCTCAATCGGCGGAGCGGGCCCGCGAGGCGCGAGTTGGATGTGGCAAGCCGATTCGACGCGCCGCGCGGCGGGCATGCTCGGAGATCAGCGTTCGGTTCGGGCCTCCGGCGAGGGCGCCTCGGGAAGCGGATCCATCTCCCACAGGCTTCGCACCAGGGCGAAGCCGTCCGGATCGATCGCCTCGAGTTCGCTCCGCACGAAGGGGTGGAAGTCGTTGGTGCCGTAGAGCGCCTCGGTCGTCTCCGCGAAGTACTCCATCGGGTTCGTCAGCGCGTAGTGGCGCCGCGTGCCGCCGGCGATGTGGCCGACCTCGTCGTAGGCGCCCGAGTCGGCCATCCGCTTCCACGCCGCCTCGAGGCCGGCATGGCGGTAGCCGAAGACCTGATCGTGATAGCCGTGGGCGAGTTCGTGCAGCACCATCCAGGGCTGTTGCTTCGTCCAACGCAGGAACGCGACGGCGTTGCCGATCTCGACGGTGCCTTCCTTGTCGGGGTTGTAGCCGTTGGGCACGAGCCACCCCTTGCTGACGTGGTAGCACATGCAGGCGGTCTTCGGGGTCTCGGTCTCCGCCCAGATCTCGATCGCGCGAAGCCGATCGAGCGCCGGCTGCGGAATCACGCGGGTGATCTGGAAGAGTTGGTGGTCGAGAAGCTCGAGGACCTGCCGGCAGAGTTCAGGTGATGCGAGCAGCGCGGGCGAGATGCGCACCGTCCAGCCTCGGACGTCGCTGACCGCGTACGCCTCGGTGGGCGCGAAGGGCAGGGGAGAAGCCGGTGCGCTTGCAGGCGATGCTTCGACGCTCGCCGCGGGCGTCGACGACACGGCGATCGGATCGTCCTTGGAAGAGGATCGTGTCGAGGCGAGGCCGGCGAGCAGCAGGAGGACCGCAGCGGTCGGAAGGATCGAGGTCATGGCGACATCATGACGGTGACCGATCCGTTCGCCAACGCCGCATGCAGCGGCCACCGTCGGATACGGTGCGGCGATGAATCTCTCGAGCTCTTCGGCGCTGGTGTCGGCGGTCGCCACGGTCTCGTCCGCCTTCACCATCGCGGTGTCGACAGCTTCGCCGGTCGCCGTGCCGGCTCCGCCCACGGTGCACTCGGTCTGCGACCTCAGTCATGAGTTCACCTTCTACGTCGACGGCCGTTTCCACCGGCAGTACCTCGCGGACGACGCCCGCGACGCCCGCAACTGGGGGACGCTGTCAAAGCTCGACTTGTCGAACACGAACCTCCTCGTGCTGGTCGCGGGCGATCCGCGGCTGCCCTACTCGGCGGCATCGGTCGAGCAGGTCGCACGGTTCGTCGAGGAGGGCGGCACCGTGCTCCTCATGGCCGATGGCGGCGATCCGATGCCGCCCGGTGAAGCGATCGCCGCGAGGTTCGGGGCGAAGTTGACGACCACCCGCGCGAAGACTCCGCTTCGAGGAACCGACGCCTTGCCGGGTGGCGAGGACGCTCCAATCGAGTTCCGTCGCGGCACGGTGCTCGAACTGGCGGTCGACGAGACCGATCGCGGAGGCGACGCTTCGACCTGGACGACCCTCGTCGCCGACGCCGCCAACCGCCCGGTGCTCGCGACGCGTCGCTTCGGCAAGGGACACGTCGTCCTCGGCAGCCGAGGTCTCTTTGGGCAGCAGCCCGATGCGAGCGATCCCATCAACGCCGTGTGGGTCACGCCGATGCTCGTCGAGCGGGCCCGCACCATGGCGATCGATCCCTCGAAGCCGCATCGCTCGACGTTCGCCGAGTTGCGCCGCGAAGTCGGACCGCTGACGCTCGAGTTCCATGAGGGCACCGAGCCGTTCGCCGAGTCGATCCACGAGGTCTACGAAGAGGTCCGGCCACATCTGGTCGCGATCACCGGCGTCGAGCCTTCGCCCGGCATGATCGCCTCGATGCTCATCCTGCCGACCGGCGGAGGTGGCTTCTCGAGCGGCGCCCGCATCGCGATCGGCGCGTGGTGGGGCGGCTTCCCGGGAGAGCGCTATCCGATGGTCGAACTGATCGCCCACGAAGCCGGCCACTCCTGGGTTCTGCCGCATCCCGAGCCGTTGTGGAACGAGCCGATCGCGACCTGGCTCGGCATCGAGGTCGGACGGAGGTTGGGGATGCCGGAAGCGCAGCGCACGCTCGATCGCCAGATCGCCGCCGCGCGAAGGCTCGACCCCGAGATGAACGCCGTCGATCCGCTCGCGGAGAATGCGCCGCGGGATCTCGTCTGGGGCAAGAGCTACTTCGTGTTCGAGGAACTCGAGCGGCGGCACGGCCCCGGCGCGATGGCGAAGTACTTCACGACGAAGCGTCGCCTGGTGCCGGCGGATCGGCCGGGCTACTCGATGGACGATGCGGTCGCGGTGTGGAGCATCGCCGTCGGGGAAGACCTGTTCCCGTGGTTCCGATCGCTCGGGTTCAAGGTGGACGCCGCGAGCACGGATCTGGTCGATCGCTGACGCGGCGGGAGTGCTACGACTTCCGACGTGAGGCGTTGCCGGCGGTGGACCGCGGGCGTCTCGCCCG
>CAZTMB010000006.1:0-54225 GCA_964614695.1 uncultured Isosphaeraceae bacterium
CGGTTGTGCCCGGCGACGACGACCTCACCGGCGGAAAGCGCTCCCGGCTCGGCGATCCGAACCGGACGGTCGACCTGATCGGCAAGCCAACGCACCAGCCCCGGCACGAACTCCGCATCGACATGCTGCACGACCACGACCGGAAGCGTGAACGACCGCGGGAGCGCCGAGAGGATCGTCGCGAGCGCCTGCGGCCCGCCGGTCGAGGCTCCGATCGCCACGAGCCTCGCCTCGCGACGAGACGGGTCGCACGGAGGCGGTGGCGCGGCAGCCGGCGCGGTCGCTTCACGCGAGGGCGGCGACGGCCGATGCATGCGCCGCACCATCTCGATCTTGCGGACGAGCGCCTCGCCGCCCCCGACGTCGCCTTGTGGACCGAGCGTCGGCGTGTTGACCGCGTCGAGCGCACCGTGGCCGAGCGCGTCGTAGACCTTGCTCGCGTTGCCGTCGACGGTCGCGGTGACCACCACGACCGGACAGGGGCACTCCGACATGATCCGCCGGGTGCTTTCGACCCCGTCCATCACCGGCATGATCAAGTCCATCAGCACGAGGTCGGGGCGATCGACCCGGCACTTCTCGAGCGCCTGCAGGCCGTCTTCCGCGACCCACGCGACCTCCGCACCGGGCACCGACGCCACAACGCGCCGCAGCGCCTCGATGGCAAGACGCATGTCGTTGACGATCGCGATTCGCATGGAACTCTTGCTGCTCTCTCTCGTCCGCGACGCATCGCCGCGACACCGTGACTGCGAGCCTATGCCTGCGCGCCCGCCGCGCCGATCAGATCCTCGACCATCGTCGCGAAGGACCGGTCGTGGAAGGACCCCTTGGTGAGGTAGGCGTTCGCGCCCGCCTCCATGCCGCGAAGGCGATCCTCTTCGCGGTCCTTGTAGGAGACGATGATCACCGGGATCCGCCGGAAGCGGTCGTCCCTTCTCAAGGTCTTCACGAAGTCGATGCCGTTCATGCGCGGCATGTCGATGTCGCTCACGACGAGGTCGTAGCCGCCCTGCTGGAGCGCATTCCATCCGTCGACGCCATCGACCGCGACCTCGACGTCGTAGCCCATCCTCAGCAGCAGCTGCCGTTCGACCTCGCGCACCGTGATCGAGTCCTCGACGACGAGCACCCGCTTGCGCCGCCGCGCGGCTCCCGAGTCGCCGGCACCGGCGCCGCGAAGGCGCCCCTCGCCGAGCATCTGCCGCACCGAGGCGACGAGGTCGTCGGTGTCGACGATGAGCAGCGGACGCCCGTCCTCGAGAAGCGCCGCCGACGCGATGTGCGGAACCCGGCCGAGCCGCGGATCGAGCGGGCGCACCACGAGGTCCTCTTCGCCAAGGAATCGATCGACGACGAGACCGAACCACTCCCCAACCGATCCGATCACCATGACGCTTGCGATCTCGCCGGCGGTCTCCGTGCCGCCCAGACCAAGGATCGACCGCGCGTTCACGAGGCCGACGGAGACGCCGTCGAGTTCGAACTGCTGACGGCCTTCGACGGGCTTCACCTCGCTGCGCGGAACCTTGACCACCCGCTCGAGGCGCGACAGCGGGAACGCGTACGGCTCGCCGTCGATCTCGACGAGCGCCGCGCGGATCACCGAAAGCGTGATCGGAAGCCGCATCGAGAAGGCCGCGCCGCGACCGGGATCGGTGTCGACCCGCAGGCTTCCGCCGGTCTCCTGCACCATCGTCTGCACGACGTCGAGCCCGACGCCGCGGCCGGAGATCTCGGTCACCTTGCCCGCCGTCGAGAAGCCTGGCAGGAAGAGGAAGTCGAGCAGTTCGGCCTTGCTCAGGCCGGCCGCGACCGTCTCGTTCTGCATTCCCTTCTCGACGATCTTGCGGCGGATCCGTTCCGGGTCGATGCCGCGGCCGTCGTCACCCACCCGCACGAGCAGCATGCCGCCGTGATGGCGGGCTTCGAGGAAGACCCTCGCCGTCGGATCCTTGCCCGCGGCCACGCGCTCCTCCGGCATCTCGACGCCATGGTCCACGCAGTTGCGGAGCATGTGGTTGAGAGGCGCCTCGAGCTTCGCGAGGATGTCGCGATCGACCGGGACCGTGCCGCCGAGCATCTCGAAGCGGACCTGCTTGCCGAGGCTCTTCGCGAGATCGCGCACCATGCGGGGCAGGCCCGCGGCGCCGTCGGCGAAGGGCCGCATGCGGCTGCCGATCACCTCGTGGTAGAGCGCGGTCGCGACCTCCTCGGTGCGGCGGAACATGTTCTCGAGATCCGACGCGTGGCCAAGCAGCGTGCGGCGCCCGCCGCCGATCGACTCGCGCATCGACGCGATCGTCGCGACCGCGCGAGGATCGCCGCCGAGACGACGACTGCTCTCCTCGAGGCGATCCTCGAGTCCTTCGAGTTCCTGCTTGATCTGCCTGACCGACTCGCGAAGCGCCTGGAAACGACGCGACTCGATCATCATCTCGCCCGCGAGACGCATCATGCGATCGAGGTTCTCCGCGTTGACGCGGAGCGTCTTGACCTCGGTCGCAGGCTTCGCGGCCGCGCGACGAGCCGGCGCCGGAGCGGTGCGAGGCTCGGTGGGCTTCGACGTCTCGGAAGCAGTGCGTTCGCCGGCGGGCTTCGTCGCGGGCGGCGCAACCGGCGCGGCCTGCTTGCGAGGCGCCGCGGGGCTCGGCGGAGGCGGGGTCGGCGGCGGACTCGCTTCGGGGACCGCCGAGACCTCGCTCGGCGTCTCGGACTCCGGCACCGCGTCCGTCGAGAGCGTTTCCTCCTCGGAAGCGACCGTCTCCGACTTCTCCGGCGCGATCGCCGGCTTCGCGGCCGCCGGAGCCGATTCCGCCGGCGCCTTCAACGACTCGACAAGCGCATCGACCGCCGACTCGTTCGACGCGTTGAACGCGGGAAGTTCGCTCTCGGCGATCTTCCCGAGCTGCTTCAGAAGGTCCGTGCCGGCGAGCAACTGATCGACGCGGGCCGGCACCAGCGTCTCCTGGCCCTTCTGCACCGCGACGAGGCAGTCCTCCATCGCGTGGGCGAGCCGCACGGCGAGATCGACGCCGATGATCCGCGCAGCGCCCTTGAGCGAGTGCGCGGCGCGCATGAGCGGCTCGATCACCGAGACGTCGGAAGGATCCTCTTCGAGGCGAAGCAGGCCTTCGTCGAGCGTCGCGCCGTGGGACTCGGCTTCGGCCTTGAACAGTTCGAAGAGCGAGAACCCGCCGAGATCGCTCATGGGAGGCTTCTCCGCAGTCCGGCGACGAGCTTCTCCGCGCCAAGCACCGCGATGCGCCCGGGTCCGCCCGCGGCTTCGCCTTCATGAAGGTCGACCAGATGCTCCGAGAGATGGTCCCGCGCAGCACGGATCGTGAGCGGCGGCGCTTCGAGCCGCGTCGACTCGATGCGCAGGACGCCGAGGACGCGATCGACCTCGACGACCCAGTGCTCGGGGCTCTCGCCGAGCAGGAGCATCCGGCGATCTCGGCCAGCGTCGCCCGAGGCGTTCGTTGCGGACTTCGGCAGTTCGAGCAGCGCCGCGAGATCGCCGACGAGCGAGAGTTGCCCGCCGAGGTTGACGATGCCCCGAAGCACGGCATTCGACCGATGCGGGACGCGATGCACCGCCAACGTCGCGCTGACCCGCCTCACGAGCGATCCGGGAAGGCCAAGCCGCTCGCCGGCGCACTCGACGACGAGCACGCTCGTGCGTTCGCACGCGTCCTCCTCGAGGACCCGAGCGACCTCGAGCGTCTGGGCCTGCAGTTCCTCCGGCCCGAGGGGCCGCTCGAGCAATCGACGCGTCGCGTCGTGCGAGGCTTCGCTCATGAGGCCGTCTCCCGGGAAGCGGCGCGGCGGGCCCGTTCGCGATACCGCTCGGCGGCGGCATGGTCGCCATCTTCCTCGCTCAGGAGCGCCAGCTGCAGCAGGCCCGCCTCGTGCTCGGGCGCGAGGTAGACGAGTCGCCGAAAGCACTCGCGCGCCGACTCCGCGTCTCCCTGCGCAAGGCGCACGCTGCCGAGCAGTTCAAGGGCGTCGATGCGGCCGTCTGCGGCTTCCGCAAGGCTCGCCGCGATCGCGGCCGCTTCGTCGAGCCTGCCCTGATCGGCGAGGCGACGCGCGTCGCCGAGAGCTGGCGCCGCGACCCTCGCGACGGCGCGAGAGGCCGGCGGCACCGCGGGCTGAACCGGCCGCGACGGCGGACTGGGAACCTCCACCTCGCGTCGCACGGACCTCGGCGCCGGAGGCAACGACGCGGCCCGCACCGGAGGCGTGGACACGGTCGCGCGCCGACGCTCGTAGGCGAAGGTCTGCGGGACGCCGACGCTCGCGAATCCCTCGATCGTCCTGGCGTCGTGATCGGCGTGTCCGACGAGCAGCAGCCCGCCCGGCGAGAGCCAGCGATCGCAGCGACGAAGCATCTCCTGACGAGCTTCGGCGGAGAGATAGATGAGGAAGTTCCGGCAGAGGATCACGTCGTACCGTCGCCCATCCGTCGGCGACCAGTTCAGGAGATCGGCGTGGGCGAACCGGATTCGTCGAAGGATCTCCGGCGACGCCACGACGCCGCCATCCCGTGGCGTGAACCATCGCTCCGCCCACGGCGGCAGCGGCTCACGGACCGGAAGCGGCGCGACCGCGGAAGCCTCGGCGATGGCGATCGCACCCGTGCTCGCATCGACCGCATCGACCTCGATCCGCTCGAGCGGCCATCCAGCGTGAAGCGCGGTCGCGACGACCGACAGGGGCTCCTGGCCGGTCGCACACGGCGCCGAGAGCACCGTCAGCGTCGAGCTCGGCGCCGCCTGCCGTCGCGCCCGGAGCCACTGGGCGAGGAAGTCGAAGCTCGTGCGGTATCGGAAGAACCACGTCTCCGGCACCGCCACGGCGACCACCAGCGCCTCGAGTTCGACCGGATCGCGTGCCACGCGATCTCGATATGCCGCCGGATCGACGATGCCCAACGCCTGCATGCGGCGCCGAACCAGCAACGCTCCCGTCTCGCCTTCAAGAAGCCGCGGATGGAGCGGCGTGCGCTGCCGCAGCAGTTCGATGAGGAGCGGATCGGTCACGCCGCGGGATCCTCGCCCGGCAGGATCACGGAGGCCATCGCTTCGCTCGCCGCATCGCCACCGAAGAGCAGCTCGCCTCGCACGCCGGAGAGAAAGCGATCAAGGACGACTCGCCTCGCGGTGCGCTCCCCGATCCGCACGACCTCCGCCAGGTGCGGAGCCTCCGCAGAGAGGAAGCCGCGATGGCCCGCCGCGTCGGTGACATCGATCGACGCGACCCCTTGGACTGCGGAGACCTGAAGCCCCACCAGCCGTCGGGCGCCGCAAACCTCGACCGCGACGACCAGGATCCGCGAGCCCAGACGCGAAGGCTCCGCGGCGACTTCCACCAATCTCGCGCCATCGAGGATCGGGATGAGCCGGCCGTGGTAGTCCCCGAGCCCGAGCACCCAGGCGGGCATTCCCGCGGCCCGATGCAACGCGACCACGGGCACCACTTCGACCACCTGTGAGGCATCGATCGTGAAGCGTTCCTCGCCAACTTCCCAGACGACCGCGAGCATCGGGGGAGACTATCGGCGGAACCCCTCCGAGTTCCCGCCACGCCGAGCAAGGTCGGCGGCTGGGATCGCCCGCTCGCTCGGGACCCCGCCGGCGAACTCCTCCCGTCTACGAGGAGCCCTGCCTTCCAGCCGGCGATCGCCTGCCATCCGCCGGTCGGGTCCAGTCACCCAAGGCCGAGCCGCCCCACGCGGCTTGAGGTGTCGCCCCTGCCCGCGAGATCCGACCCCCGCGCGACGCCCCCTTCGGCGAGACCGAACCGTGTCGCAACCTGATGATTACAAGAGATTTAGATATCAATCGCTCGATCCGTTGCTGGCCGCAGCGCTCGCTCAACCGAGGTTCGGTTGGGCGCGTCGCGGGTCAGGATCGGATCAGCGCAACCCCTTTTTGCCCGGAAAGTCGGCGACAAAACTGGACACCTCTCGGACGTGGGTTACGTTCTCCAACTCACTGGGAGGGACGCGAAGGGAGAAAGAGAGTCTCCTGTGCGTTCAGTTTTCCGTGTCGGGATTGCCTGCGGAGCGGCAGTCCTCACCACTTCGATGGCGTCGGCGGGGTTCACCAACGAGACCTATGTCTCGCTGGACATGGTTTCCTCGGACGGCAACTTCTCCCTCTACAACTCCAACGGATTTCAAGGTCCGACCGGAGCGGTCACGTTCCTCGGCGGCGCTCCGTTTGGAAGTTCCGGTCTCGGCTACGCGGTCCACTTGGAGACCCAGCCCGGCGGGGTCGCCGGCGCGGGTTTGGGTGACCTCGACATCGCTTCGTTTGCGATCGTCGTCTCGAACAACAGCGCGACGACCCACTACTACACCCTCGGCATCAGCATCGGCATCACCACGCCGTGGTCCGACGGCACCCTGATCGGCGGTCAGGTCTTCGGGATCCTGTCCGACCTTGACGGAGGCGGCGCGACTCTCAGCGACAACTTCGGCAATGCCCTGATGACCGGCACGATCGACAACTCGCCGGTGCTCGCGGTCGGAACGGCCCCGTTCAACTTCACAGCGCCCGCCGGCGGCTCGGCTCCCTTCTCCGCGATCGACGGTCTTCCAGGGCCGACCATCCCGGGCCCGATGATCGTCAACTCGAGCTACGGTCTGATCCTCTCGTTCGCGCTCGGAGCGGGCGACGAGGTCGCGATCTCGGGCGACTTCCAGGTGCTCTACATCCCGGGTCCGGCATCGCTGGCCGTGCTCGCCCTCGGCACGGTCGCGAGCCGTCGCCGCCGCCGCTGAACGCGGCAGACAATCTGAACCCGACCCTCTTTCTGACAGGGGCGGGAGAGAGACAGGAGTTCCGGAGAAAGAACGCACCGCCGGCAGGAGACTGCCGGCGGTGTCGCTTTGGGTGAGCGGCTGCGAGCGGAACGCGAACCGTTAGGATCGCGGAGTGCCGAGCAACTCGACTCCATTCGCCCTGACCTGCTTTGGCGCCGCGGGCGAGGTCACGGGCTCCTGCACGCTGCTCGAGACTCCGGCCGGCCGCGTGCTGATCGACTTCGGTCTCTTCCAAGGTTCTCGGGAGAGCGAGTGGCGGAACGTCGATCCGCCGCTGCTCGACTTCGCCTCGCTCGCGGCCGTCGTCGTGACCCACGCCCACGTCGACCACTGCGGTCGCTTGCCGATGCTGCATCGACTGGGGTTCCGGGGCCCGATCTTCTGCACGGAAGGCACGGCGGACCTGCTTCCGCGGGTGCTCCGTGGGTCGGCGCGTCTGCAGAAGGTGAGGCTCGATGAGCACCATCGCGGGAGTTGGCCGGAGGCGGTGCCCTTCTGGCTCTCACCGGGCGACGACCCGTCGACGCTGCCTCCCACCCCCACGCCGCCCGAGCCTCCGTTTCTCTACCAGACCGAGGAAGTCGAGGCGGTGCTGCGGATGCTTCGCCCGCTTCCGCTCGGCAAACGCGGCGCCATGGGGCGCGGGCTCGCGGTCCGCTTCGGGCACGCGGGCCACGTCGTCGGTGCCGCCCATGCGATCCTCGAACTCGAAGGGCATCCGAGGCCGATCGCCGTCTTTTCCGGCGATCTCGGAAGTCCCCACACCGGATTGCTTCGACCGGCCGATCCGCCGCCGCCGTGTGATCTGCTTGTGCTCGAGTCGACCCGCGGGGACCGGCTGATCGCCGACGCGCCCGATCCGGATCGCGAGCTCGCGGAGGTCCTCGACGAGGTCCGTGCCTGCGAGGGCACGCTGCTCGTGCCGACGTTCGCCTTGGGGCGAGGCCAGCAGATCGTGTGGCGTCTTGCGACCGCAGCGCGACGCGGCCACCTCGAGGGATTGACCGTCTACCTCGACGCCCCGATGGCGGAGTTCGCGCTGCGGAGGCTTCGCGATCGCCCGCAGGACCTCGCGGCGAGTCCTCGCCATCACATCGAGAAGGGCGGCGATCCGTTCGCGATCCCGGGCATGCGAGCGCTCTTCAGCCGCAAGCAGTCGCTCGAGATCGCCGCCCGGCGGTCGAGCGTCATCATCGCCGGCGCCGGCTTCTGCGATGCAGGCCCGATCCTCCACCATCTCTCGGAAGGCCTGCCGCGCGAGGACGTGCGGATCGCCCTGAGCGGCTGGTATCCCGAGGGCGGACTCGGTCGCGGCCTCATCGAGGGCTGCACGCACGCGCGAATCGATCGGAAGGTCGTGCCGGTGCGGGCCGCGGTCCGCAGGCTCGAGGGGTACTCCGGACACGCCTCGGCGGAAGAACTCGTCGATTGGGCGAACTCCGGAAGCGAGCCGCCCGCTCGAATCGCCCTCAACCACGGCACCGACTCCTCGCGCGATGCCCTGGCCGCGAAGCTGCGGTCGACCGGCCGCGACGTGGTGACGCCCGCGCCGGGCGAGACGATCGCCTTCGGCCGCGCGTGAGGATCGCCGCCGCTTCGACCGCAGACTCAGGAGGGCGCGAGGGCGATCGCGAGGTTGATCGCGTTGAAGAGCCCATGCGCCGCAACGGGCGCCGCCAGACGGCCCGTTCGCTCATAGAGCCAGCCCAGCACGATCGACACCGCGAGAAGCGTCATGAGCGCGGCGCCTCGCGAGGCTTCCGGCAACGCGGTCACGTGCATCAGCGAGAAGCCGACCGATGCCGCGACGATCGCGAGCCAGCGGATCCGACCTTCGACCGCCGGCGGCGTGCCGTTGGAGAAGACCTTCCCAAGACCCTGTCCGATCGCGGGCTGCAGCAGCCCTCGATAGGCGAACTCCTCGCACCATGGAATCGCCGTGACGACGAGGACCGCGATCCACAGCCCCGCCGGCGACGTCAAGCCGCCTTCTTCGACGAGCGCCCGCAACGTGTCGTGCGCGACCGCATCCGGCGGCATGCCGCGAAGAGACGCCTCGACCCACGACGCCATCTGCCCGACCGTCGCGATGACCGGATAGGCGATCGCCATCGCGGCAAGGCCGAGGAGAAGGGCCCCTTGCACCGACATCGACGCGCGATCGGTTCGGCGGATCGCGCCTCCGATCGCCGAACCGTCGAGGTCGCGTCGACCCGTCCGGATCAGCCAGAGGAACGGTGCCGCCGCGATCAGCTGGCCGGCGACGAGCCCACCCATCGTCCACGCGATGCGGGCAAGCGAATCCGGCTCGCCGCGCACCGCAAGTCCCGCGCCGATGCCGCCCGCGAGGATCATGCCGGCGAAGGCCACCAGCGACAGGTCGCCGCGGACGAGCACGGTCGATCCGCGATCCTCCGGCAGCCTCCACCACCGCCGCCACCATGAGACCGCAAGCACCAGCACGGCGACGGCGGCGAGCACGATCGGCAGCGGCGACGCCTCGCCGGAAGCGGGTTCCGTGGCGGCGCTCGCCACCTCGATCGCCGCGGTCTCGACGGCGCTACCCTCGACCTCGTCGTCGCCGGCGGCGAGGTCTGCTCCAAGGAACGGCGACACGATCGCTGCGGAGCACGCCGCCTTCACGCCGATCCCCTTGGGACGCGCCCCCGGACCCGCGAACTCGATGACCTCGTACCTGCAATCGGCGATCGAACGCACTCGGGAGCGCGTGGCGAGATCGAAGACGGCTTGGACGGACGAGGCGCTTGAACAGGCGATCCGCGAGGCGGTGCCGACCCGGCCGTTCTTCCAGGCGCTGGTCGAACGGGTCGGCGACAGCCCCTTCCGCATCGTCGGAGGGATTCGCCTCTCCGATGCGAATCGCGGTGCCGAGTTCGAGCCTCTGGCCATGGCCCGACGGTACCAGCGGGCAGGGGCTTCGGCGTTGGCGCTCGTCGAGGATGACGACGACTCCTCGGAGGCCTCGAAGGCGGCGATCGCCAGCATCCGCGCGGCCGTTCCGCTGCCGGTCCTTCATCACCGGCTCGTCATCGATCCGCACCAGATTCGCGAGAGTCGGGCCTGGGGGGCCGATGCGGTGCTTCTGGTCGCGGAAGCGCTCACCGAAGGCGAGGTGATCGACTTCCAGATCCTCGCGAGCGAACTCGCCATGACCTCCGTGCTGCTGGCCCACGAGGAGTGGAACCTCCTGCGGACGATCCGTCATGTCGGCTTCCCGCACGCCTCCGGCTGCCTGGTCGCGATCGACAATCGCGACCCCGAGAGCGGCGAGGTCGATCTTGCACGCAGCGTCAGGCTGGCGGCGCTGGTCGAGGATCGGAGGATCCTCCTCAGCCTCCACGGAATCCGCGAGAGCGGCGATGTCGCGAGCCTCCGCCGCTGCGGGTTTCATCTCGCGATGCTCTCGACCGAGGACGGCGGCGACCCCGTCGAGACCACCGAACACCTTCTTCATCGCTCCTGAGGACCGCGGTCTCGATCGGCACGTCGACAGGATCGACCCGCCGGCCGAAGGGGTCTATCGTTCCCGCCATGTCCGCCGTCAAGACCGCCCCGAATCCTCACGGCTCCGAGCGCCTGACCCAGGGCGTCCGGGTCCGCGCCGAGCCCCGCTTCCTGCCGGACCGATCCGATCCGTCGGCGGAGAAATGGCTCTTCGGCTACCGCATCTCGATCGCGAATGAACGAAGCGAGCCGGTGCGGATCGAGGGCCGGCGTTGGCGAATCGTCGATGCCGACGGCACCGCCCACGACGTCGAGGGGCTTGGGGTCGTCGGTCGTCAACCCGAGATCGCGCCGGGCGGCGTGTTCGAGTACTCGAGCTACGCGCCGCTCGCCACCGCTTGGGGCACGATGGAGGGCGCCTACCGAGTGGTGCCGCAGGATGGCGATTCCTTCGAGGCCGAAGTCGCGCGGTTCTACCTCGTCAGCGATCGCGGCTAGGGCTCGTCCGCTTCGAACGCAGGCCGACGTGACGAACGCCTGCTCGCGCGCGACTCGCGTTGAACTCGACGTGACAAATCGTTTCGCGATGCTGAACCGCCACGCGTTCGCGGTGGTAGTCTCCTGCGAGCACGGAGGCTTCGACGGATGCAGCGCGTTCGGGATCATCGCGGAGTTCGCGTGGGGGTGTTCGGCGCGACAGGCCTCGTGGGCCGCGAACTGATCGCGCTCCTCGAGAGCCGCCGCTTTCCGATCGATTCGTTGCGGCTCTTCGCGTCGAGCCGCAGTGCCGGGGGCTCGATCGGCGAAGCCGCCCGGCCCCATCGACGTCGGCTCGAAGATCCCGAGCTGGCCGATCTGCGTTCGATCGAACTGGCGTTCCTCGCCACCGGCGCCGAGACGAGCCGTCGCCTGGCCCCGCTGCTGCTTGAAGCGGGCGCGACGGTCGTCGACTGCTCGAGCGCGTTCCGTCACGAGCCCGACGTGCCGCTCGTCGTGCCGGAGATCAACGGGCACCTGCTCGAGCAGATCCCGCCGCCAAGGCTCGTCGCCTGCCCGAACTGCTCGACCGCGATCGCCCTGATGGCGGTCGAGCCGATCCGCCGCGCCGCGGGCATCCTGCGCATGACGCTCTGCACCTATCAGGCCGTGTCCGGCGCGGGCGCGGCGGCGCTTCGAGAACTCGAAGCGCAGGTCGCCTCGCACGCAGCCGGAAGCCCTCTCGAGCCTGACCACTTCTCGAGCCCGTGCCTCTTCAACGTCTTCAGCCACGAGTCGCCGATCGACCTGCATGGCGAGAACCAGGAGGAGGCGAAGATCCGGAGCGAGAGCCGTCGGATCTGGGACGACCCGGATCTTGCGGTCGCGGCGACCTGCGTCCGCGTCCCGACGCGCCGGGCCCACGCGGAGGCGATCAACCTGACGCTGGATCGAAGCCTTTCGGTCGAGGAAGCGCGATCGCTGCTCGCCGAGGCGCCCGGCGTCAATCTCTTCGATCGAGTCTCCGGTTCACGCGCGCCCGAGCCGCGCGATGCCGAAGGCCGAGACGAGGTGCTGGTGGGCCGGGTCCGCGCCGACCTGAGCCAGCCGCCGGGCCGAGGGCTCTGGCTCTTCGCCGTCGCGGATCAGCTGCGGAAGGGTGCCGCCCTCAACGCGGTGCAGATCGCGGAGATCCTCGGGCGTTCCCTCGCATCGGCGATCCATGCCGACGCCGCGAACCACGCTTGATCGCGTCCCTTCGTCCGCTACGATTCTCGTCACTTGGGGATTGGTGTAACGGTAGCACGACTGACTCTGACTCAGTTAGTCCAAGTTCGAATCTTGGATCCCCAGTTCACCCACCTGCGCCCGTCGCCCTCGCGACGGGCGTGGTCGTTGGCGGGGCGGTGTCGTCACCGGCTCGATGCTTCGCGCACGCCATCCGAGATGGCGGTCACCCTCGGAACGTGATCCGCTCGACGCCGCGGCTCTCGACGGCGGCGCTTCCCGACTCCGGCAGGAAGCGGCAGCGCAGGTCGGCCTTGGGAAGCGGAAACGGCGCGAGGCCGATCTCGCGAAGATCGAGCTTGATCCGATAGCACGGCCCGAACACCGTCACGTCCGCGCGGCTTGCGAGCTGCTGAGGCGGGAAGCGCCACACGCCGAGCGGCTTGGCGGCCTTGCCAGCGGTGCCCGGCGCGAAGATCTCGAACTCGAGGGTGCCCGGCGCGAAGTACGACATCGCATACGGACGCGAGTAGAGGTACGCGTCGAGCTCGATCAAGTCCGCGATGCCGTCACCATCGAGATCGACCGGCTTCGGCCCGAAGACGAGCGCCACCGCGTTGACCGGCGCCTCGAGCGGAGTCGTCTGCGGCGCCTTCGGCTCGGGCGGCGGCGAACCGCCTCCGACGACGTCGCGACGCACCGTGGTGCACGAGGCCAGCGACATGGCGAGCAGGATCGCCCCAAGCCTGCGCGACACCTCGAACGTCCTGCCGATCACGCGCGTTCGAGCCGACTTCACCGCGTGCCGCCTCCCGACGCGGCGGTCGGAGCCGTCGGCGGCGCCTTCGACCCGCCTGCCGAAGTCGCTGGCGCAGCACTCGGCACACTCGGCGCGACCGCTCTCGGAATGCCGGCCGGATCGCCGTCTCCCTGCATCAGCGTGTCGCCCTTCTGCGCCTCGCTGAAGCCGACCTCCTGCTCGCGGGTCGCGGTCGGAGCGCCGATCGAATCGATGCGGCGGCCCTCCGCGTCGACCTCGCCCTGCAGGCCCTCGAGCTCGCCGCGGCGGATCTGGTCGATCAGCGCCTGGTCCAGGCTCAACTTGTCGATCATCTCGTTGCTCAATTCCTGCGAGCGGCGGTCGCGGTCGGTGCCGGCCGCGTTCGAGATGACGTGAGGCGTGAGCACGATCAGCAGTTCGGTCTTCTCGATCGTCTCGCTCTTGTTGCGGAAGATCGCGCCGATCAGCGGGATGTCGCCGAGGATCGGAATCTTCTTCTCGATCTCCTCGTAGCGGTCGCTGATCAGCCCTCCGATCACCACGGTCTGCCCGTCCTTGACCGTGACCGTGGTGTTCGCGCGGCGCCGATCGATGACCGGCGACTCGAAGTCCTCGGAGATCTGCACCGACGTGCGGCTCAGCCGCGAGATCTCCGGCTCGATGTCCATCCGCACGTAGCCGTCGGGATTGATCGTCGGGATCACGCGAAGGATCACGCCGATCTCGGTCGGGGTGACCGCGGACTGCTGCCCCGCCGAACTGAACGCGACGGAGTCGGGCAACCGGACCGTCTGACCGACCTGGATGAAGCCCTCGGAGTTGTTCGCGACCATCACCGACGGATTGCTCAGGACCTGCACGCGGTTCTGGCTCTGCAGGGCATTGATCAGCAGATCGAAGTCCGCCGAGCCGACCGCGATGTTCGGCACGCCCAGTCCCGACGCGAACAGCGCCGGCGCGAGCCCCATGAGGCCCGGCACCTTCGGGGCGTCGGTGGCGAAAGGCAGGCGAGGAAGATCGAATCCGCCGGCCACATCGGTGCTTCCCACGCTGAACCGCGTGAACTCGAGGCCGAGACGCTCGTCGTCGCCGAGCGACACCTCCGCGAGCAGCACCTGGATGAGGACCTGCGGCGGATCGATGTCGAGCTCCTCGATGATCGACCGGACGCGATCGACGTACCGCGGGCTCGCGGTGACCACGACCGAGTTGCTCTTCACGTCGCCGACGATCGTCACCTCGCGCTCGAGAAGCCTCGCCGCGGACGGCAGCTGGTCGCTGCCGAGCGTGGAGACGACCTTGCGCTGGTCCTCGTCGACGAACTGCCCGACGATCGCGGCGACCTCCTCGGCGGTCGCGTTCTTGAGGCGATAGACGAAGGTCTCGCGCTCGTTCGCCTCCGCGGCGTCGAGCTCGTCGACCACCTTCTGCACGAGCTCGAGGTAGCCCTGCGTGCCCGAGACGAGCAGGCTGTTGGTGCGGCTGTCGACGGTGATCGACAGCGACTGACGCTCGTCGGGCACCATGGTGAGTTCGGTCGAGCTCAGGCCCGGCGTTCCCGCGAGCTCGAGTTCGCCGTCCTGGGGCAGTTCGCGAGGCCGGAGGACGTAGACGCTTCCCTGCTGCCGGAGATTGAAGAGGTCCTGCAGGATCCGGGCCATCGCATCGGCGTCGGCGTTGGCGAGGCGGAAGACGCGGATGTTCTGCCCGCCGAGGCTCGATTCGTCGAGATCCCTGATCATCCGCTCGAGCAGCGGCATCGACTCGCGCGGCGCCCGCACGATGACGGTGTTGGTGCGCACGTCCGGAGTCAGGCTGATCGACTGCCGCGTGCTCTGGCTGATCTCGACCTCGTACTCCTCCTGGCCGGCGTCGCCGTCGAGTTCGCGGAGGTACCGCACCACCGTCGAGACCGCCTGCCCTCGCCGCTGCCCGATGCCCCCGCCCGAGAGCACCGTCTCGACGAGACCGACCATCTCGAGCGAGTTCGCCGACGCGAGCGGGATGTACTTGATCTCGACCACCGTGCCGGGTGTGGCTCCATCGAGCCGCGCGACGAGCGCCCGCACCGCCGCGACGTCCGCCGGCGGGGCCGCGACCACGATCGCGTTGAGCCGTTCATCCGCCGAGACCCGCACGGTGTTGGGGCCGCGGTTTCGGTTCGCCTCGTCCACGTACATCGAGCGGATCGTCGGGAGCATCTCGCTCGCGCGGCCGCGGGTCAGCATGATCACGTCCACCGGAAGATTGGCGTCCGCGTCGCTCTCGCCGATCAGGCGCACCAGTTCCCGCACCGTCTCGACGTTCGCCTCGTTCGCGGCGACGAGCAGGCTGTTGCTCGCCGGATCGGCGACGATCGACACGCGGTCGGAGGGGCTCTCCGCCGAGCCGAGGCTTCTCGCGCGGTCGTTCATCAGCTGCTGGATGCGCGGGGCGATCGTCTCGGCCTGGCCGTTCTCGATCTGGACGACCGCAAGCCCAAGCGCCGGATTGAGCGGCATCGCCTCGAGCTGCTCGACGAGGCCGCGGATCGCCTTGACGTCCTCGGGGCTCGCCGCGACGAGCAGGCTTCCGGTCCGCGGATCGGTCAGCACGAGCGGTCGTGAACGATTCGCGATCTCGGCAGGCAGGTCCGCGTAGCGGCGCTCCATCACCCGCTCGATCGCGTCGGAGAGCCGCGCCATGTCGCCGCCGCGCACCGCGACCACCTCGACGAGCGAGGAGTCCGGCGGCGGTGCCGCGTCGAGGTCCTTCGCCAGCCGCGTGATCACTTCGAACGCGTCGTTGCCCGCGGCGACGATCAGCGCGTTCGACCGCGGATCCGCAAGCACGAGCGCCTTCTCGAGGTCGGCGGTCTCGGGCTGCACGCGGCGAAGTCGCTCGAGCCGCGCGTCCATCATCTGCTGGACGATCGGCGCCACCCGCGTCGCCGCAGCGTTGTCGAGGGCGAGCGTGCGGATCTCGCGCAGGTCAGGCGCGACCTTCGCATCGAGCGTCTTGAGGAGCTCCTCGACGAGCAGGAAGCTCCGCGGGCTCGTCGAGACCACGATCGAGTTGGTCCGCTCGTCGGCGATCACCCGCACCCGGTCCTCGTCGCGAAGGAGCTTCGCCTGGAACTGCTGGTCGAAGAGCTGCGTCAGCAGCGCCGCCACGCGACCCGCCGACGCGACCTCGACCGCGTACGTGCGGACCGTGGCGCCGGGCGCCGCCGCCTCGACGTCGAGCATCTCGACAAGCGCCTCGACGATCTCGAGATTGCCCGGGCTTCCGACCGCGACGAGGGCGTTGGTCTGACGATCGGGCCGGACGAGCAGCTCCGACATCGGGCGAAAGATGTCGCCCTCGATCGCTTGGCGGCCTCCCGAGTCCGGCAGCGTCACGCGAAGCCGCGCCACCTGCTTGCGGAGCGCGATCGACTCGGGCAGGTCTTCACGCCCGCTCACGAGGACCGCTTCGAGGGTCGCCGCGAGATCCTCCGCGTCCGCGTACTCGAGCGCGATCACCCGCGGCTCGACCCAGCCCATCGGCACGCCGCCGTCCATCTTCTGCTTGAGCACCTCGACGAAGGCGACCGCGTCCTCCTTGCCCGCGACGATCACGGTGTTGGTCCGCTCGTCGACGCTGATCGCGACCGGCTCGAGGAGCGCCTGTCCGGCAGTCCCGGCGGGCATCGCCTGACGCGAGGTGCCCGCGATCTGACCGAGTCGCTGCCCCTGCGTGAAGAGGTCCTTCACGATCCGCGCAAACTCCGCGGCGGTGATGTTCTCGAGCGGCAGGATCTGCACCGCGACCGCGGTCGTCACCGGCAGCTGGTCGAGCATCTTGGCGAGCGTCTCGACGACCCGGACGTTCTCGGGACTCGAATCGACGAGGATCGCGTTCATGCCCGCGTCGGCGAGGATCCGCACCGGCGTCTCGAGATCGAGCGTGAGATCCGGCTCGTCGAGCCCGTCGCGGCGCAGGTTCAGGCGCCGAATCTGCTCGCGAGCCGCCTTGGCGAGGCTTCCGCCACCGGCGCTCTGCGCCGGATCGAGCAGCTGGTTCAGGATTCGCGCGACCGCGTTCGCATCCGCGACCTCGAGCTGAACGACCCGAAGCAGGCTCTCGGGCAGCGCCGGCGCCGCGTCGACCGCCTTGAAGAAGCCCGTCACCGCCGCGCGGTCCGCGGGACTCGCGACGACCAGCAGCGCCTTGCGTCCCGGCAGCATCGAGATCCTGATGGGCTCGCCGACGATCCGGCTCACCGAGTTCGCCGGCTGCGGCTTGTCGAGCCCGATCGCCTCGGCCGCCGCCTTCGCATCGGCCGGATCGAGATTCTCGAGGTCGATGAAGAAGATCGCCTGGCCGGTCGCGGGCGAGAGCGCGTCCATCGCCTCGGCAGTCGCCTTGATCTCCGCAAAGAGCGGCCCGGTCGAGCTGACGACGAGCGCGTTCGCGGTCGAGTCGACCGAGATCGCAAGCGGCAGGTTCGCCTGACGCGCCCGCAGGGCGTAGGCCTCGCGAAGCGCGTCCGCGACGCGGGCCGCGGGTGCGTTGGCGAGCTGCAGCAGATTGACCGAGAGCCCCTGGGCGGCCGACTGGGCCTGCAGGCTCTCCGCCAGCGCCTGGATCTGGACGTAGTCCTCCTCGCCCGCCCGCACGATGAGAGCGCTCGCCGCGCGATCGCCGACGACCCGCACGATGCGGTCGCGGCCCGTGCTCTTGAGTCCGAAGACCTCGTTGATCGCCGACGCGAGCTGCTCGGCATCGCCGCGGGAGACCGCGATCACCCGAGGCGCGGGCAGCCGCGCGAAGTCCGCGGTGTCGAGCTCCTCGATGATCCGCTCGATGCGGTTGAGGTTCGTCCGACTCGCCGAGACGACGATCGAGTTGGTGTTCTCCTCGGCGGCGGCACTGACCCACTCCTCCGCGGGAACGAGGGTCGTCTGCGGCGGCTGATCGCGACGCTCGCCGTCGCGGGGCTGATTGCCCTCGCTGCGGCGACGCAAGTCCTCCATCTGGCCACGGAACGCGTCGTTGATCGCCCGCGCCACCCCGCGGGCATCGGCGTGGTCGAGGGCGAAGACCTTGAGCTGCAGGCTGCCGTCGTAGTCCTCGCGATCGAGCTTCTCAAGCAGGCCGCGGATCCCCTCCCACTCGCTCTCCTCGGCGGAGATGACGAGCGAGTTGGTCGCCGGATCCGCGACGATGCTGACGTTCCGCTGGCTCGGCCGATCCGCCTGATCGGCCCAGGGCCCGTAGAAGTAGGAGAGCGCCTCGCGGACCTTGTCGGCGTCGGCGAACTCGAGGGCGATGAAGTCGGTCCGGCGGGGACGGCTCCGCGGGCGGTCGAGCTGCTCGATGAGCTCCTCGATCCGCGGGAACTGATCGGCGCTCGCCCCGATCACGAGATGGTTCTCCGCCGAGTCGTAGTCGATCGCCGGCGCCGGCTGGCCCGGGTCCGCGGCCCGCAGCATCTGCCGCAGCGTGTAGCTCGCGTCCGCCGCAGTCGCGTGCTCGAGCGGCACGATCCGGAACTCGAGCGGGCTCGACGCGGGCGCTTCGTCGATCCGCGCGATGAGCGCTTCGACGACCGGGACGCTCTCCGGCGTCGCGGTGACGATCAGGCTGTTGCTGCGACGGTCCGCGACGATCCGCGCGCGGACCTCGACCGGCTCGACCGCGTCGTCGAGTCGGATCGAGACGCCGTCGGCGCGTCCGCTCGCATCGAGCTGCAGGCTGGCAGTCAGAAGCCTCACCGCCTCTTCGGCCCGCGCGGTCGAGAGCTGATAGGTGCGAAGCACCGTCTCGTCGCTCGCATCGGGGGCGTCGAGGCTCGCCACGAGCGCCTTGACCTCTTCGGCGATCGCCGCCGGCGCATTCACGATCACGCTGTTGGTGCGAGGATCGGCGCTGACCGCGACCCCCGCCCCGCCGGTGGTGCGTCGCGAGAACTGCTCGTTGACGAGCCGAGCGATCGCCGCCGCGTCGCCGCGGCGGACCCGCAGGATCTCGAGCTCACGATCGCCCGTGCGCGGCAGGTCCATCTCCTCGACGAGCGCCTTGATCGCGGCGATCGACTCGGCGGAGCCGCCGACCACCAGCGCGTTCGCCGATCGGCTCGCCGCGACGCTCGCCTCGGCGGTGCGCTGCCCCGCCGCCGCAGCCCGCTCGCGGAGGAACCGATCGAGCGTCGTCGCGACCTCGTTCGCGTCGGCGAACCGCACCGGCACCACCTCGACCGATCCCGCGGCGAGCAGGCTGCCGCCCTCTGCGGTGTCGAGGTTCTCGAGCAGCTCCGCAAGTTCCGCGAGCTGCGGCTGGCTGCCGGTGGCGATGATCGCGTTGTTGCGGGGATCGACCGCGAAACTCGGCTCGGCGACGTTCGGGTCGCGCCGCCGCTGGTCGCGGACCCGTGCCGCGAAGAGCCGCGAGAGCGCCGGCTCGATCTGTTCGGCACGAGCATGCTCGAGCGGGAAGACGCGAAGCCCCGAGCGATCCGCGGGCGGAAGCCGATCGCTCGACTCGACGAACCGATCGACGAACGCGATCGCCTCGTCGGGCGCGAGCACGACGATGGCGTTGCCCTGCGGCTCGGCGATCACCTGCACCCGGCCCGGATCGAAGGTCGCCTCGAGCGGCTCGCCGCCGAGACCGTCGAGCCCGTCGACCCGCACTGCGATCGCCCCGGCGCCGGAAGCGCTTCGCTGGGCCTGCAGCAGCTCGCGCAGGCCGGCGGCGGCGCGATCGGCCGTCGTGTTCTGCAAGGGATACGTCCGCACCGCGATCCGCTCGGAGATCGGCGTCCTCGCGAACGCCGCGACCAGTTCGCCGACGACCTTGAAGTCCGCCGGCGTCGCGGCGACCACGAGCGAGCGGCCCGTGCCGTCGGCGACGATCGAGACGCGCCTCGCGAGTCCGCCCGCCTCGCCTCGGACGGTCATCGTGCGGAGCGTCTGCTGCACGAGGTTCCGAAGCCGCTCGGGATCGACCTGGTCGCCGAGACGGATCGAGTAGACGCGGCTCGACTCGGCGGGAATCTGCTCCTGGGCCTGACGGGCCAACTCGGCGAGGCGCTCGACCTCCTTCTCACTGCCGACGATGACGAGGCTGTTGGTCGCCGGATCGACCGCGATCGTCGCGCGTCCAGGTCGATCTTCGATCGATGAGGCATCCGTCGAGGACGACTGCGGCATCGCGATCAGCGCGAAGCCCGTGCGGACCGGCGCCGCAAGCGTCGAGGCGAGAGACAAGCCCGCGAGCGAACTCCACGGACCGACCGAGGCCAGCAGGGTCTTCGGAGCGCGGCGCCGCGGCGAGGAGGCGATCGAGAAGTGCGGCGGGCGGGCGTGGCTCATGGCGTCGTCGGGTCGCAGGGAGGTCGGATCGTTTCGATCGGGATCAGGGATTCGTGGCGTCACCGGAGGCCGGGGCCGACTCGGGGTATCGAGCGAGCAGTTCCTCGAGGCTCACGACCTCGACCGCATCGCCGTCTCGCTCGAGCATGCGGTCGAGAAGCCTCGCGACCTCCGCGGCATCGGCCCGCGCGGGATCGATCGCGACGCTGCGCATGCGGCGGCTTCCGGCGGCAGCGCGATCGAGCTCCTGTGCCAGCGAACGGATCCGCGCGATCTGCCCCGAGTCGCCCCGAACGAGCAGCGCCATGCCCGAGGCGTCGGTTCGGATCGTGGGCGGCGTCGCGCCACCCGAGTCGGCGAACATCGCCTCGAGACTCTCCGCGATCGAGGCGGCATCGCCGTTGCGGATCGCAATCACCTCGATCGACGCGGCCGTGGCCGCTTCCGACGCCGCACGCTGATCGAGCTCCTTGACCATGCGCTCCGCCGCGTCGAGATCGGAGACCGGTCCGGTCAGGATCACGGCGTTCAGCCGTCGATCCGCGACCGCCCGCACGACGTCGAGGCCGCGCTGCTGGCGCCCGCGCAGCATCTCGACCTGCAGCCAGCCCGGCATGCCGCGGGTGTCGATCTCGGGTTCGGGATCGAGCAGATCCTTGACGAGGGGCGCGACCTGTTCGGCCCGAGCGTGCGCGAGGAAGACCGTGCGGACCGTCGCCGAGTCGGCGACCGCCGCGTCCATCGGCGCGACGAGCTCGGCGATCTTCGCCAGCTGCGCCGCGGTCCCGCTCGCGACGAGCGTGTTGCTCGACGGCTCCGCGACGAGGGTCGGCCGGCTCGCGGGCGGCTCTCCGCGGAAGGCGTTGTCGAGGGCCTGCCGAAGCGCATTCGCGACTTCACCGGACTTCGCCCGCTCGAGAGAGAAGACCCGCGTGTCGACGGTGCCGCGGCCGCGGGGCTGATCGAGCTGCGCGACGACCTCGTTGGCGAAGGGAAGAAGCGCTTCGGGCGCGCTCACCGTGACCCGATTCGCGAGGCTGTCGGCGGTCGCCTGCGGCTCGGGCACCGCGCGTCCGGCGCGAACCGCCGCCTGCAGCGACTCGGGCCAGCGTCCACGGTCGCGAAGAAGCGACTGCAGCGTGCCCGCGATCGCCGCGGCATCGCCATGGCGGATCTCGATCGTCGAGAAACTCGCGACCGGGGCGTCCGGCGTCTCGCGATCGATCTCTTCAAGCAGCGTCTTCGCTCGCTCGGTCTCCGCTTCGGTGCCCATCGCGATGACCGCTCCGGCCTGCGGATCGGCGAGCAACTCGAGCGTCGATCGCACCCCCGCGGGCCGCGTCGCGTCGAGCACCCGCGTCGCCGACTGCACGAGCCGCGCCGGATCGGCCTTCTGCGGCACGAAGAGGGCGTAGCTGCGATCGGCCGAGGGATCCGGCACGTCGAGCCGCTCGATCAGGCTCTTCGCGAGCGCGACCGTCTGGGCCGGGCCGCTCACGAGCAGCGTGTTGGTGCGCGGATCGGCCTCGACCCGGACCGGCGGCGTCAGGTCGATCTGCCCGCGGCTTCGCCGCATGCGCTCGATGAGGAGCCGAGGATCCGACTGCTGCTGGTCGGCGAGGACCTTCTGCACGATCGGGGCGATCTGCGTCGCGGTCGCGTACTGGAGCGGAAAGCTCTCCGCATCGACCGCGTCGGTCGAGGGCCGCAGATCGAGCGGTTCGATGAGCTTCTCGACCTCGTCGAGATCGGCGGGCGTACCGACAAGCATCAGGGCGTTCGCGCCGGGCGCGGCGATCACGCGAACATCGACCGGGCCGCCCGTCGTCGGGCTCGTGAGGCCGGAAAGCGCCAGGTTGAGCGACTGCGCGACCTGCCCCGCATCGGCGAAGGAGAGCGCTCGCACCCGGACCGTCGAAGCGCCCGACGCCTCGCCTGAGTCGAGCTGCTCGACGAGTTCCGCGGCGAGTTCCACGATCGGCGTCGGCGCCGCGACGACGAGGGCATTGGTCTTGCGATCGACGGTGATCTGAAGAAGCTCCTCCGGCCGGCCCGCGCTCGCGGGAATCACCTCGCGGGTCCGCGCGAGCAGGATCTGCCGGAGCGTCGGCTCGAGGGCATCGGCCCGGCTCGAGGCGAGGCGGAAGATCCGCAGGTCGGTCGCGGGGCCGGGACGCGGACCGTCGAGGTCGGCGATCACCTGCTCGACCCGTTCGAAGATCTCCGGCGGGCCGGAGACGACGAGGCTTCCGGTGTTCGGCTCGATCCCGATCGAGATCGAACCGCCTCCGCGGGCGTCGGTCTTGTTGCCGAGGTGTCCGCCCGAGGAGAGCTCCCGCAGCGTCGTCGCGACCGCCTCGGGCCGGCTGCGGTTCATGCGGTAGGTGCGGATCTCGGTCTCGGGCGCGGCCTCCTGGCGATCGAGCTGCTCGACGAGCCGCGCGAAGTCCTCCATCCGCGTGCCCGGCGCATCGACGATCAGCGAATTGGTCGGCCCGTGCGCCCGCACCACGATCTCGCGGGGCAGCTTCAGGTCCGGTCGAGGTCGCCCTCGCGAATCGACCGGCACCGGAGGCTCGGGGTACATCTGATCGATCGTGCGGGCGAGGTCGTCGGCCCGGCCGACCTTGAGCGGGAAGATCTTGATCTCGCGCCCTTCGCCGCCGACGCGTCCCGCGTCGTTGATCTCCGCGACGAGGGACTCGATCTCGTCGAGGATCTCCGGAGGCGCGGTGACCGCGAGGGTGTTGCTTCCGATCTGCGCATCGACGACGACCGGCCGCTCGCGACGCTCCGACGCCGAGCGCGCCGCATAGCGATCCGTCAGGAGCTGCGCGATCACGACCGCGTCCGCCGATCGCACCGCGAGCAGCCTGAGCGGAGGAAGCTCGCTGCCGCCGGGCACGTCGAGTCGCTGCAGGAACTGCTCGGCGAGCGCCAGCTGCGCCGGCTCGCCGACGACCCAGAGGCTGTTCAAGCTGTCGATCGCGGTGATCTGAGGCGGCGCGATCTCGCGCGACGGATCGATCGGCCCGGCGGTCGCGAGCAGTGCCGCAAGCGGCTCGACCAGTTCATCCGCACCCGCCTGACGCACCGCGAGCATGCGGCCGCTGCGGGTCGGCGGCTCGAGGCGGCGCGCCTCCTGCACCGCACGCTCGAAGACCGCGAGGCTCTCGGAGCGGCCGACGACGAGCAGCGAGCCCGACGCCTCGTCGATCTCGATCTCCGGCACGCCGAAGCGGGCACGGTCCGCCTCGGGGACGGTCCTTTCCCAGATCGACTTCGCGCGTTCGACGAGCGACGCCGCATCGGTGCCGTCCACCTTGATCACCCGAACCTGCACGTCTCCCGCCGCGGGCCGATCGAGCGTCTCGACGATCGACCGGATGGTGTCGGCCTGTTCCGGCGACGCGGTCACGACGAGCAGCGACAGCGCATCGACCGGCTCGACGACCGGCGGCGAGAAGGGCGTGCCGTCGCGCGGATCAAGGAGCTGCTTCGCGAGCCGCGCGAACTCCGCCGCGACACGTGAAGGCGTCGCCCGTTCGAGTCGCAACTGCAGGACCTCCGGACGCGCCTGCATCGACTGCCGCGCCTGATCGAGGCTCGCAAGCCAGCGATCGATCGCCTTGGCCGTGCCGACGAGGCGAACCTGCCCGCGTGCGGAGTCGAAGGACGCCTCGACCTGCTCCGATTCGCCCGGAAGTCGACGAAGACGATCGATCTCGTCGGCCTTCGCGACGATCGCAGCGGCCCCGGCTCCGGCGATCGGCGCGAAGCGGACTTCGCGAGGCACGTCCTTCGCGCGATCGACGAGCACGAGCAGCCCCTTGAGCGATGCAAGCTCCGCGTCGGGACCCGCCGCGAGGATCGATCGCCCGTCGGGGCCCGCGGCGAGCGAGATCGTCGACTGCTGCCGCGCCGTCAGCAGCGGCCGCAGCGCCGCGATCGCGGCGTTCGCGTCGAGATGCTCGATCGGAAGTCGCATCACCGCCCGCGCCGGGGCCGGTCCGCCGCCCGCGCCGCCGTCGATCGCGGAGAGCACCTGAATCGCCTCCGCCACCGTCTCGGGAGATCCGGCGATCGCGATGCGGCCCGGCTCGACGAGGTCGAGCACGCTCGGACGCTCGTCGCGCGGCGTGGCGGCGAAGACCTGGTCGAGCTTCCGCTTCGCGCCTTCGGCGGTCTCGACGCCGAGTTCGAAGGTGCGGACCACCCGCGGACCGCCGCCGGACTGCGGCACGTCGAGCAGCTCGATCGTCTCGCGGACCCGATCGATGCGGGACCGCGTGCCGCGGGCGATGATCGAGTTCGTGCGGGCGTCGGCGGCGAGGGTGAGACCGGCGAGGCGATTCTCCTCGAGCTTCACCCGCTGGTTGTTCTGCGGATTGATGACGTACTCGACGACCCGCTCGCCCATCAGCGCCTTGAGGCTCTTGACGAGCTCCTCGGCCTTGGCGTGCCGGACCTGGATGTATTCGACGATGTTCTCGACGTCCTCGCGATCAAGCTCCTCGACGATCCGCTGCAGCCTTCGCACCTGTCCGGCGGTCTCGACGAGGATCACCGCGTTCTGCTGCTTCAGCGGCGTCACCGATCCGTAGCCGGCGACGAGGTCCTTGAGCTGCTCGGCGACCGACTCGGCGGTCGCGTTGGTCAGCGGCAGCAGCAGGGTGACGATCTGGTCGTCGGTGATCGACTCCGGCAGCGTGCGGGTGTAGGTCGGGATGTTCTCCCGCTTCATGTCCTCGAGCTTCTGCAGGTGGAGGCGATCCGCCTCGACGCGAAGCATCACCCCCTGGGTCTGAAGAAGGATGTTCAGAAGCCGCAGCGCCTCGGGCAGGTCGTAGGCCCGCGGCGAGAGGTAGTCGACGGTTCCCGAGGGCACCGGCACCTCGCGCACGATGGGAAGGCTCGTCGTGCGGCTGAACCAGTCGAGCACCTGATCCCACGACTGGTTCTTGAAGTTGAACCGGATCTCGACGGCACGAGGCTTCTGGATATCCGGACCTTGAGCGGTCGTCGGCGTTTCGGTTCCCGGACCTTCGGCCGCGGCATCCTGCGCCGCGATCGCATCGCCGTTTCCGATAAGAAACGCCGAAGCGACGAACGACGTGAGGACGCGCGGTCGCAGCAGGCTTCTGAACATCGCTTTCTCGGTCCCTTTCGTCGCGGGATTCGTGCGGTCCGGCGTCGCGCCAGACCCGCTTCTCGGAACTACGGACTCAGTGGATATCGGTCCACGAGGCTTCCGCCGACGAGGACCGCGAACGATTCCCCCGCGAGCGCGAACTCGGCGCGATCGCCTTCGATCCGCATCAGTTCGGCCTCGCCGACCCTGCCCTGCGGCGCAAGCGCAAGCGTCTCGCCGCTCGAGCGATGGCGAAGCCACGCTTCGGGTCCGATCGGCCCTTCGACGATGCCCGTCAGCATCCATTCGCCGTAGGGAAACGGCGGCGGACCGGGCGGCGGAGGCGGCGGCGTCTCGCGTCGACGGTCGCGCGGCCGGCGAGGTTCAGGCGCCGGCGGAGACGCGAACGGGTTCGACGCGATCAGCGCCGCATATCGATCGAAGGAAGGCGCCTCGGATCCGGGAAGCTCGGCATCGTCGGCGGCGGACCGTCCCGGGACGAAGATCGTGGTGAGCCGCAGATCGAGCTTCATGCGATCGTCGGCGCCGGCGCGATCGAGCCGGAACGAGTCGATCCGCTTGATCCACGGCTCCGCCTCGATGCGGTGGGCCAGCCGCAGCAGCGGCTCGATCGGACCCTGCACGCTCACGCTCGCGGGCAGTTCGACGAAGTCGGGCTCGTCGCGAAGCTGCCGCTGCACGCCGGTGCGCCCGAACTCGCTCTTGGCAGGCGTGCCACGCGTCGCCGGCGCCTGGGTCGAGACGACGAGGGTCGCGGAGAGCCCTGCCTCTTCGCCAAGGCGATTGAGTCGCGCCCGCAGCGCGCTGTCGGTGCTCTCGAGATCGTTGCCGAGCGTCCGCGCGAGGATCCCGTCGAGGTCGGCTTCGACCTGCGGTCGCTCGCGGCGCTGCTTGCGTCCGGTGGCGATCGCGTTCTCGTAGGTCGTGATCCGCTTGGCGACCTCGATGCTTCGTCCGTCGAGCCGGCCGGCCCCCCACTGCTGGCCGATCCAGAAGGCGCTTGCGGCGGCCAGAGCCGCCGGCACGATCCAGTAGCGGGAGAGGCGCCGCAACAGCGTCGCGATCGAGGCGACCGGGCTCTTCGGCGCCTCGGGAACGGAGCTTCGCGTGTCGGCGGCGCTCATGATCCCGCCCCCGAACTCGCCGCGGACTTCGCCGCGCCGCTGCGAACGGCCGTCCCGCGCTCCTTGGCGGCAGACTCGCCGGCCTGCGCGGAACCGGAGGCCTTCTCACGCTCCTCGCTCCCCGCGGCGGCGGTCCGCAACTGGAAGGAGAACGGAATCGGAAGCCGCTTGCCGCCCGCGGCGTCGGCGCCGGTCGAGCGAAGCTGATAGCGGTCGTCGGCGACGATCAGGTCCCGCAACGCGTCGCCTGCAGCGCGATCCGCCGACTCGCCTTCGAGCACGATGCGCACCTGCGGATCGACTTCGAAGGAGCCGTTTCGGGCGTACCGGACGGCGCCGACGTCGAGGCTGCCCTGCATGGTGTCGAGGAGCGGCTTGCCGTCGTCGCCGCCGACCGACTCGAGCATCGACTCGACCGCCAAGGCGTGATCGAGCCAGCCAGGCTGCACCGACCGCCACGCCTCAAGATGCCCAAGCCGCAGCCGTTCGCGCTTGAGTTCGAGGAACTCCGAGAGCGCCTTGCGGGCATCGCCTTCGAGTTCGCTTGCGCGGCTCTCGGAAGCGGCCAGCTCGCCACGCCCGACGGTCCAGCCGCCGAAGCCCGCGACGATCACCAGTGCCGCCTGCGCCAGGAGCCTCACGCGGCGGCGCTTGGCAAGATCGGGCGGGCGCTTGGGATGGGCGAGATCGAGACCACCCCGAGATCGACGCCGCTCGAGCAGGAGACCCACGAGCGGCCACGCGCCGGCGACGCCGATCTCGGCGCTCCGTACGTCCGGATGCTGCCGCAGCAGTCGGCTCGGCAACCCGGTGGAGGCCGCAAGCTGCGGCACCGCGAGCCGTGCGGCATCGCTGCCGCCGAGCACCACCGCCGCCGCGACCGCCTCGTCGCCCTGCGAGATGCGGTAGCTGAGCCAGGTGCGTCGGGTCTCGCTCGAGATCGTCTCGGCGAGCAGCAGGCTGCTGTCGGCGACCTGCAGTTCGACGCCTCTCGCGAACTTCAGGACGCCGTCGCCGACGAAGGAGAGCTCGAGGTCCTCGCTTCCGATGTCGACCGCGAGCAGCGAGGACGGTCCTTCCGCCGCCGGATCGCCGACGGGTGCCGCGTCGGACCTAGGCGCCGCGGAATCCCCATCGCGCTCGCTCCGGACGATCGCCTCGGGATCGAGCCGGCCGACGAGATGACTCGTGCCGAGGCACCGCAGACTGATCGCCTCGAGGTCGACTCCCGCCGCGGCCGCGACCTCGCGCTGGAAGCGCACCACCGAGCCGGGCACCGCGACGGCGAAGATCCGCGAGCCCCGCTCGCTGGTGCCCGTCGCGACGAAGTCGATCTCCGCGGTCGCGCTGTCGATCGGCAGATCCCGCTGCATCGCGAGCCTGACCATCTCCGGCAGCTCCGCCGGATCGCGGCTTGGAAGCTCGAACCGCTTCGTGCTCGCGAGGCTTCTTGGCAACGCGAACACCGCCGAGCCGCCCTTCGCGCCGGCCTCCTCGACGATCGACGCCACCACGGCGCCGACGGCCTTCGGGTCGGTCGGATCGGTTCCCTCCGGAAGCACCCGCGTGAACGCCGCCGCCGCCACGCTGCCGAAGGTGCCCGGGCGAAGCACCGCCAGCTGCACGCTGCGGCGACCGAGTTGGATTGCGATCTTCGTCTTGGCGGCCATCGGCGGTCGGCGCAGCGCTCCATCCTCGGCGCGTCTGCGCCTGAACGAGGTCTTCGGCAGGTCGGACGCTTCGTCTCGACGATCCGAGGCGCCCCGCGCACGATCGCCGCGATCCCTGTTCGCGTCCTCTTCAGCGAAGCGGACGCCAGCGCCCGATCGGCGCTCGCGTCGAGCCCGATCCGCCGCCGCTTCCTACGGGAGAAGCGGTACCGGCGTCGCCTTGCGAGGATTCACGAACCGAACGACGCGGTTGGGAAGACCTCGCCGCCTCGGGACGGGCCGGCCGCTCGGGATCGAGCCAGTCGGGCCGCGGCGGCCCGCTCGCCGCCGAATCGGTGACGGTCCCGAGCTCCGCGTCGAGTCCGACCGAGTCGGCGCCCGCCGTGTCGAACGCCGTCGCCGAGTCGAGGTCGGGCTCCGTGAAGGAGTCCTCCTCGAAACGCGGCAGATCGAGCTCGTCCGCAGAGAGCCTCGCGGCAAGAAGCCTTGCCGCCAGATCGAACTGGGTGATCTCGCGGAGCGCCGCGAGTCGCGGCCGAGCTGCGCCGAGATCGATCACGACCTCCCACACCGTCGCATCCTCGATCGCGCCGTCGGGCGATTCGGCATCGACGGTGCCGCAGGCGAGCCGTACCCGCCAGACGAAGCTGCGCACCGTGATCCGCTCGATCAGATCCGGGTAGCGCTCGAGCGGCCAGATCTCGAGCATCGCCGGCCACATCACCGTCGCCCGCTCCGAGGCCGTCAGCCGCTCGCGCGCGTCGACGATCGCGGCGGCCTCCTCCTCGGTCACGCCCGGAAGCATGCGGAGCGCTGCGGCGCTGGCGGTGTTGAGATCGAGCCGCCCCGTGCGATCGGGACCACGATCGAAGGAGAGGACGTCGACCGGCTCGATCCAGTCCTCGACGGCGACCTTCGCGCGGACCATCACCTCCGCGAGATCCCGGTCGCGGGAGAGCGAGAGACCTTGGACGAGCGGCCCCGCCTCGGCGCCCCCGGAGATCACCACTCGCACGGCATTGGCGGCGCCTTCGTCGAGACGCTCGGTGATCGCCTCGCCCATCGCGTCGTTCCACGGCGGTGCGATCGCAATCCGCGGACGACCTTCAAGATCGATCGCCGGCTCGGCGGCATGCACCGTGAGCAGGTCCGCGATCCCGCGGGGCGTGGGGCCCTCGAGCCGCGCGAGCATCCGCTCGCCGCGATCGGCCTCCTCGCCCGCGATCGCATCGCGAAGGTCGAGTTCGTCCAGCGGACCGAAGAGGTCCTCCGCCGCGATCGACTCGGGCGCCGCGGCGAGCAGCGCCTCGACCGCATCGAGACGACCGCCGAAGCGATCTCGCGCCGCGATCACCGCCGCAGCGAGCTCCGCGTCGAGCAGGCCGCTTGCCTCGAGCGACTCGATCGAGGCCTCCGCGAGATCGAACTTGGACGCCTCCGAGACAAGCCGCGATCCATCCGGACCGACCGGGAGCAGCCGCACGACGCCAAGCCGCGAGCCGGCCTCGTCGATCACGTACTGCGGCTCGAGCTCGAGCGATTCGCCCTGCAGGATCCGACCCCGCTGCGCCGCGAGTTCGGAGACGATCGCCTGCACGCCCGACCATGCGAGCGCCCGCGAGCGAACCCGCTCCGCGCTTCGATCGGCGCCGCGGGTCTCGGCGCGAGCGAGAAGCAGCACGCCTGCCGCAATCGAAAGGCCGATGCCGGCGACGACGAGCACCGCGAAGAGGACCAGGCCACGCCGAGGAGCGGACGCCCCTCGCCGTGCCCGCGCCGACCGAGCTGGATGGCACGAGGGCGTCATCGCTCCGCCTCGCGATCGCTCGCTCGCTCCTCTTCGACGATCGCCGTCGCCGCATCGGGCACCGCGATCACCCGCACGCGATCGGGCGCCCGCAGCGGACCGCCGAGGTCCTCTCTCGCCACGTCGAGGCTCGCCGCGACGCCGCGGCGATCGCCGTCGAAGGCGTCATCAACGTCTTCGACGGGGTCATCGCCAGGATCACGAGCCTCCGCGAGCAGGTCGAAGTTCGCGGCGGCCTCGTCGGCCGCATCTCCGTCGCGACGCCACCACAACGAGACCTCGATCGCGACCGGAAGCCGACCCTCGCGAACGGAATCGAACTCGCTCCGCCACGCGTCGCCGTCGTGGTACCGAAACCGAAGCGTGGCCGGCACCCGGCCTTCGCGAGCTTCGGAGCCCTCGCCTCGACGAATGATCGACTCGCCGAGCACCGAGTCGCCGCCGACGAGGCTCACACGCTCGCGATCTTCGAGCGATCGCCTCCTCGCCGCGGGCGCGCTGCCGAGGCGCCACGCGGGCACGCCCCGCGCGACGACCGCGAGCCGATCCGCGGCGCCCCGCACCCCGGCACCAAGGATCGCGTCCTCGACGACCGTCGTTGCGAGCGCACGTTCCAAGGACTCGATCGCCGCATCGGCGGCGCGTTGGCGGGCCATCGCGAGATCGAGCCGCTCTCGGCTCCGCGCGACATCGCCGACGAACGCACCAAGCGCCGTGGCGAGCGCGAGGATCACGCCAATCGAGACGAGGACTTCAAACAGCGAGAAGCCTCGGTGGGCGCCTCCCGAGCTCGCACGGCTCCTCCACCGCACTTCGCTCGGAACCTTGCCCGCGTCGCGTCGCTCTGCCGGGGAGGAGTCGCGCACTCTTCGCGAGCGGACGCCTGTCGAGTCCGGACGTCCACTCGGCATCGCTTCGCGCGAAGGTCGATCCTTCGGACTCATCGCTCCTCCTCCGAGAAGAGCGATCCGAGGCCGCCGTCATCCTCGAGCGTCGGGCGGGCCGAGCCTGGAATGGGCCGCGCAAGATCCTCGAACGAGTCGAAGTCCTCGAGCGCCTCGACATCGACGCCGCGGGCCGGCAGCAGTTGCCGCAGCGTGAAGAGCGCCGACGTCTCGTCTCCGGCGGCGTCGATCTCGAACACCCCGATCTCGGCAAGCACGAGCCCTTCGAAGTCGCTGCGGCGCGTGCGCGCCTCGACGCGAAAGCCTTCCCAAGGCGGCGGCACTTCCTCGAGTTCGCCGCCGGCGAGATCGCCCATGGGCCGCAGGCCCGCCTCGAACTCCGCCATCAGCGAGCGAGCGCAGTCGACCGCCGAAGCCAACCTTTCGGCACGGGCGACCGCCCGCGTGCAGTCGGTCATCACGCCCAAGACCAGGCTTCCCGTCGCGACGAAGACCGCCAGCGCCAGCATCGTCTCGAGCAGGATGCCGCCGCCGCGGCGGGCCGTGGCTCCTCGGTGGCGAAGCGTCACGGCGCGGCCTCTTCGTCCTCGTCGTCGGGCTCGGGTTCGCGCGACGGCTCGTCGTCGCCTCGGCTCGAAGAATCGCCCGACGAGGGCCGCGAGGCAGGAGCCTGCCGGGCTGCTCGAGGCGGCTCGCGTCGGGCCTCGTCTCGCGACGCTCGCCCCGAGTCGGCGTTCGGCTCCGGACGCGCTTCGCGATCCTCGCGCGACGACTCTGAAGAGGCCGGCGGCTCGATTCCGACCCCCCGCGGCACGATCCGCTCGATCTCGCTCCAGCGCGGCACGCCCGACGGGTCGCCGAGCGAGAGCCGCATGCGACGGCGATCGTCGTCCTCGGGATCGGGAAGCACGCCATCCGCGGGCACTTCCTCGAGCCACCATGCCGCCGCGAGGATGTTCGAACCGTCGGGAAGGAAGATCGCGATCGCCCGATCGATCGGGCCGGTGGCGATCGCTTCGGGCCCCCGGTCGAGCGCCTCGACCAGATCGGTCCCGGCGAACTCGGCCGCGGCATCGAACTCGGGCGAGTCGAACTCTCGGCGCGACTCGGCCTCGATCGGGCGCAGACCGATTCCCGGAGGAAGCCGGCGAAGCGACCAGCTCGCCCCGATCGGCGCCGTCGGCCCCGCGTCGTCCGAACCCGAGCCGGCGAACCCGAAGGCTTCATCGAGGTCGGTGCCGGAGCCCTCCTCGAAGGAGAGCCGATCCGGATCGAGGTAGGTCGACCGCAGTTCGAGAGTCCGGCCCTCTATAGAAGGATCGGCAAGGGAGCCCTCGCCGCGGCGGACCCGAACCTCCACCAGCCGCCCGGTCGCCATCGCCTCGGCACGCGCGAGCATCAGGATCGCGGTGATCGTCTCGGCGGACTCGGGCAGGTCGCGGGCGGCGAGTCTCGACCACGCCCACGGCAGGCTGACCGCCGCAAGCGCGACGAGGATGCCGATCGCGACGAGCACCTCGAACAGCGACAACCCCGCCCGCGCCCGCGCACGGCGGACGGATCGGGCGGGGCGTCTCGCGATCGTCTTCGATCGGGAACGCTGCAGGTCAGCCGCCGGTCGATTCCATCGCACCGAAGTCCTCTTCCATCGAGCCGTCCTCGCCGACGCGACCCTCGTGGATCGAAATGTCGTCCTCGGTGCCCTCCTCGCCGTCGGGTCCGACCGAGATGAGGTCGTAGTCGAGACCCTCGATCTCGCTCGGCTGGCGGTAGATCCAGTCGTTGCCCCAGAGGTCCTTGGGCGCGGGCTTCTTGAGGTAGGGCCCGCCCCAGCGCTCGCGGTCCTCGTCGGATTCGAGGCTCGACGCGCTCCAGAGGACCACGATCCCCTCCTCCTCGCTCGGCCACCGCTTCATCTCGGCCTTGAACTGCTCGAGCGCCTGCTCGAAGGCCTGCATCTGGATCCGGGTGTTGCCGGCATCGGCCTTCTCGCTCGCGCCGAGCACGTTGACCAGGACCAGTCCGCCGATCGCGAGCAGGATCCCGATCACGATGAGGAGTTCGAGGATGGTGAAGCCGCGGCGGGCTCGGATGGAACGGGCGGGGCGAGTGGGGCTCATCGGGTTCAGGTGCTCCAGACAGGCGAACAAGAGTGACTCAGGCGAGGGTTCCGCAAGGACGCGGCCGGGCAGGCGGCTTGCGCTCTACCGGCCGGTGCGTCCCCGGTTGAGGGTCCGGTCGATCACAGTTCCGATCCCATCTGCATCATCGGCACGACGAGGGCCATGAAGATGAAGAGGACGAGGCCCGCGAGCAGAAGAAGGAGCGCGGGCTCCATGAGTCGGACGAGGATCGTCAGCAGCGAGTCGATCCGCCGCTCCGCCCCGTCCGCGACGCCGATCAGGACCTCGGGCAGATTGTTGGCGCTCTCGCCGACGGCGATCATCTCGAGCGTGTCCTCGGGGAAGAGCCCGCTGCGGCCCAAGGGCGCCGCGAGCGGCTCGCCCGACCGCACCGCCTCGACCGCCGCATCGACCGCCTCGGCAAGCACCGGATTGCCCGCCGCGTCGCGGCTGATCTGCATGGCGGCGATCAGGGGAATGCCGTTCTCGAGAAGCGTCCCGAGCGTCCGGCAGAAGCGGGCGACGGCGAGGTTCCGCAGGATCGGGCCAATGCCGGGCACCCGAAGCTGGCCCGAGGCGATCTTCCGCCGCGCACCGGGCCGCCGCGACATCCAGATCCAGCCCGCGACCGCCGCGACCACAAGCACCAGAAGCAGCGGCCACCAGCCCGTGAGCCACGCGGAGAGCCCAAGCAGCACTCGGGTCGCGAGCGGCAACTGCATTTCGGCGAAGAGATCCGCGAACTTCGGCACGAAGAAGACCAGTGCCGCGACGACGAGGCCGAGCCCCACGACGAGCAGCACGACCGGGTAGATGAGGTTCCCGATCACCTTGCCCTTCATCTCGCCCTGCTTCTCGAGGAACGTGCCGAGCCGCGCGAGCACCTGCTCGAGGAATCCGCCTCGCTCGCCGGCGCGGATCATCGCGACCTGGACCGACGGGAAGGTGCGCGGGAAGCGTCCCATCGCATCGGCAAGCCGCTCGCCCTCGGCGACCGCGTCGGCGATCGCGCCCATCGCCTCGGCAAGGCCCGCGTGGCTCTTCGAACGGGCAAGCAACCGAAGGCTTCGCAGGAGCGGCACGCCCGCGCGAAGGAGATCCGCCAGCTGTCGATAGGCCGCGGCAAGCCGCGCGGTCGGCACCTTGCGGCCGGTCGCCGGCGCACTCGCCGCCTCGGTCACGCGCACCGGCGCGAGCCCGCGGGCTTGCAGTTCGGAGACGACCGCGCCGGGGTTGAGTCCTTCCACGGTTCCGGTCACCGACCGGCCTTCGGCATCGCGGGCGAGATAGGCGAAGTTCGCCATGGGCGGAGTGTAGGGGTCGAGGTTCCGACGGTCGGATCGCCCGACGTCGTCCCACGCCGCGGGTCTTGCGGGGAAGGTCGGACGTTTCGAGCCGACGACTACACTCGCGCCATGTCCGCTGCGCCCCGCGTCGTGAGCCTGCTTCCCTCCGCGACCGAGGTCCTCTGCGAGATCGGTGCCGGAGATCTCCTCGTCGGGCGCAGCCACGAATGCGACTGGCCGCCGGCGATCGTCGACCGGCCGGTGCTCACCGCCGCCCGCACCCATGGCGGCGATCCCGCCGAGATCGACCGCGAGGTCCGGGAGTCGCTTTCGCAAGGCCGGTCGCTCTATGAACTCGACGTCGAGCGGATGAAGTCGCTGCGCCCGGACGTCATCCTCACCCAGAACCTCTGCGAGGTCTGCTCGATCGATCTCGCCGCGGTCGAGCGGGCCGCCGCGAGCATGGACCCGAAGCCCACGGTCGTCAGCCTCGATCCGCACGGGATCGAGGAGATCTTCGACGACCTGCTTCGCGTGGGCGACGCGGTCGGCCGCGCGGGTCCCGCGCAGGAGGCGATGGTCCGGCTGCGCGACCGCTACTGGACCGCGATCGACTTCGTGAACCCCTACGAGCCCGCGGGCGAGGTCGCCTTCCTCGAGTGGCTCGATCCGATCTTCGTCGGCGGGCACTGGACGCCGCAGCTGATCGAAGCCGCGGGAGGGACGCATTCGCTGAACCCCGCCGGCGCGAAGAGCCGCGTCGCGGCGCCCGAGGAACTGCTCGAGCTGGCGCCGCAGCGACTCGTCGTCTGCCCGTGCGGCGTCGATCTCGACGCAACCGCGGCGCAGGTCGAGGCGATTCGCGCGAAGTCCTGGTGGAATCCGCTCGTTGCGGGACTCGCGCATCCGCCGGTCATGGTCGACGGCAACGCGATGTTCAACCGCCCCGGTCCTCGCCTCGTCGAGGCGTTCCGGTGGCTCGTGGGCTGGCTGCAGGACCGGCCCGAACTCGTGCCCGAGGGCTTCCCGGTGCGCACGATCGACGCGTAGGCCTCGACGCGGTCCGAGACCGCGTTGGCATTTCGCTCATCTGCGTTGCTGCGCCGCCTCGCGAAATGTCTGGTGGCGCGTGGTGAGATCCAGCCGAGGGGGTGCCTCGGCGCATCGCGACGGAACGACGCCGGTCCGCATCACACGACGACGTTCACCATGCGTCCGGGCACGACGATCACCTTCTTCGGCGGCTTGCCGGAGAGGTGCGGCACGACGCCCGGATCGGCCAGCGCGATCGCCTCGATCTCCGAAGTGCTCGCCTTCGCAGGCACCTTGATCCGGGCGCGAAGCTTGCCCTGCACCTGCACGGGGATCTCGATCTCGCTCTCAAGAAGCATCGCCGGATCGAACGCGGGCCACGCGGCGCGATGCAGTCCGCCCTCGATCCCGAGGCGCGCCGCGATCTCGTCGGCGACGTGCGGCGCGAACGGCCAGAGGATCCGCGCGAAGCGCTCGAGCTGGTCGCGGGTCATGCCGCCCTGCGTGGGGTCGGGCATGCCGGTCGGGCGAGTCGCGGCATTGACCAGTTCGATCATCGCCGCGATCGCGGTGTTGAAGGCGAGCCGCTCGATGTCTTCGCCGACCTTCGCGATCGTCTTGTGCAGCAGCTTCTCGATCGCGGGATCGGGATTCGCGGCGCAGAGCGCCTCTCCGGTCCGCTCGTCGATCGCGAGTCGCCATGCCCGCTGCAGGAAACGGAAGACCCCGACGATGTCGCGGGTGTTCCAGGGCTTCGACGCCTCGAGCGGGCCCATGTACATCTCGTAGAGCCGGAAGGTGTCGGCGCCGTACTCGGCGATCACGTCGTCGGGGTTGACGACGTTGCGGAGCGACTTCGACATCTTGGCGACGATCTGGACGACCGGCTCGCCGGTCGCGGTCTCGACGAAGCGGCCCTCGCCGCGCTCCTCGACCTGATCGACCGGCACGAGGCTCTTGTCGGAACGCTGATACGCGTAGCTCGTGATCATCCCCTGATGGAAGAGCTTGCCCATCGGCTCGGGGGTCGAGACGAGACCGAGATCGAAGAGCATCTTGTGCCAGAACCGCGCGTAGAGCAGGTGAAGCACCGCGTGCTCGGCGCCGCCGACGTAAAGATCGACGCCGCCCGCGTGGCAGGTCGCCGGGTCGTAGCGATCGGGTGCCGGGCCTTCTCCTGCCGAGCGCTTGCGGGAGAGCATCCAGTAGCGCTCCGCGTCGGCATCGACGAACCGCGCCTCGTCCTGCGGCGAGCAGTAGCGCAGGTAGTACCAGCAGCTGCCCGCCCAGCCGGGCATCGTGTTGGTCTCGCGGACGACCGGCGCATCCGGCGGAAGCATCGACGGATCGACGCCCGCGGCGCCCGCGGTCGTCTTCACCCAGTCCACGGCCTTTGCCAGCGGCGGCTGCGGAGTGTCGCTCTCGATCGGCGAATAGTCGGCAAGCGGCGGAAGCGCCACCGGCAGATGCGACGGTTGAATCGGGTGATGAAGGCCCTCCTCGTCGTAGACGATCGGGAACGGCTCGCCCCAGTAGCGCTGTCGAGAGAAGAGCCAGTCGCGAAGGCGGTAGTTGACCCGCTTCGCGCCGAGACCGCGTTGCTCGAGCCAGGCGATCACCGCGGACTTCGCCGCGACGGTCGCGAGGCCGTCGATCGAGAGCCCCGTCGCGGCGCTCGCGCTGTTGACCGCGACACCCTCGCCGCACGTCGCGGCGTCGCCATCGAAGGGCGTGCCGGCGATCTCGACGACCTGCTCGATCGGAAGCCCGAACGCCTTCGCGAACTCGAAGTCGCGCTCGTCGTGGGCGGGCACCGCCATGATCGCGCCGGTGCCGTAGCCCATGAGGACGTAGTCGGCAGTCCAGACCGGGATGCGGGCCCCGGTCGCGGGGTTGATCGCGAAGACCCCCGTCGGGCAGCCGGTCTTCTCCTTCGCCTGTTGGCGATCGACGTCGGCGCGGTTCCGGGCCGCGGCGACGTACTCGGCGAGCCTTGAATCGCTCGACGCGGCGAGCGCTCGCTCGACGAGCGGATGCTCCGGCGCGACCACCATGTAGGTCGCGCCGAAGATCGTGTCGGGCCGCGTGGTGAAGACCTCGAGGTGCTCGCCCGAGCCGTCGGCGAGCGCAAAGCGGATCTCCGCACCCTCGCTTCGCCCGATCCACTCGCTCTGCAGCGCCTTCGTCGACTCGGGCCAGTCGACGAGCGCAAGGTCCTCGAGCAGCCGATCGGCGTAGGCGGTGATCCGGAACATCCACTGCTTGAGCGGCATGCGAAGCACGGGATGCCCGCCGCGTTCGCTGCGCCCGTCGATCACCTCCTCGTTGGCGAGCACCGTGCCGAGCTTCGGGCACCAGTTGACGGTCTGCTCGCCGAGGTACGCGAGGCGATGGCGATCCAGATGCGCCTGCCGCTCGCGTGGCGTGCACTTAGACCACGCCTTCGCGCCACCGGCGGTGTCGATCGCGGGGTCCTCGCGCTCGAGCGCGGCTTCCAGTTCGCCGATCGGCCGCGCCTTCCGCTGCGACGGATCGAACCACGAGCCGTAGGCCTTGAGCCAGATCCACTGCGTCCAGCGGTAGTAGCCCGGATCGATCGTCGCGAACTCGCGGGACCAGTCGTAGGAGAACCCGAAGCGCTTGAGCTGTCGGCGAAAAGTGTCGATCGCCTTCTTGGTGGTCACCTCCGGATGGACGCCGGTGGTGATCGCGTACTGCTCGGCCGGCAGGCCGAAGGCGTCCCAGCCCATCGGATGCAGGACGTTGAATCCCTTCATCCGCTTGAAGCGGCAGACGATGTCGGTCGCGGTGTAGCCCTCGGGGTGCCCGACGTGCAGGCCCGCGCCCGAGGGATAGGGGAACATGTCGAGGCAGTAGAACTTCGGCTTCGACGCATCGAAGCCCGCCTCGCCGGGATTGGGCTGACGGAAGGCACCGTCGGCCTCGGTCCGCGCCTGCCAGCGCTCCTCGATCTCGTTGGCGAGTGCGCCGGTGTAGCGGTGCGGATGGTCGTGGGCGGCAGGCTCGGTCATGGTCTCTTCGGCGATCTGAAAGCGGACTGGAAGCGGTTTCGAAGGGGAGAGTTGTACCCGCATGCGCGAGGGCGTCCGGTCGCGACCCGAGGCCTCCGACGCGAGCTCGCCCGACGCGCCGCAGGTCCCGTGCCGGGATCGTGGGAGTTCGGCGGGCTATAACCGTTCCATGCTGTCTCCGACCCTCGCCCGGATCGGCGGGCTCTACGCCGTCGCGTTCGCCTACTCGGCGGTCCGCTACGTCGCGTTTGCGCCGAAGAACCTCGAGAACCTGCCGGTCTTCATCGTGAACAAGGGCGTCTCGATGGCGGCGGCGCTCTCGTTCGCGCTGGGCTTCCTCGCCCAGCTCCGCCTTGTCCGCGGCGGCACGGCGAAGGTCTCGCCCGGCGACTGGTTCCGCGCTGGCGTCTTCGGGGCGATCTGGCACATCCCGATGTCGCTCGCGATCCTCGAGCCTTCCTACTTCAAGGAGTTCTTCAGACCCATCGAGGCCCCGGCCGACGGCATGCCCGCGATCGCGCCGCGCCTGAGCTTCGAGGGCGAACTGGTCTTCATGTTCGGCGGACTCGCGGCGGCGCTGGTCTTCCTGCTGCTGCGGACGCAGTGGACCGCGGCAACCCGGCGGCTGATCTCGATCGCCGCGATGCTCGCGCTCTTCGCCCACGTGCTCGCCATGGGCTGGTGCCGCGGGCTCAACATCAACGCCAAGCACGCCTACCTGCCGCCGATGTGGCTGCTCAGCGTGATCGGCATCGCGATCGGCGTGTGGTGGCTGCTGCGGACGCCCGTCCGCGAGCAGCCGCCCGAGTCGCGATGAATCCGCCCGCCGCGGGACGCCGACTCACTGCCCCGCGGCGAGCGGCTTCGAGTTCGCGGTGATGTCCTTCGGGGCGAAGGTCGAGGCGAGGTCGATCGTCCGCATGCCCGGCTTCGAGAAGTCGATCTGCCGGAGGTCGACCATCTCGATCTCGAGGCTCTCGTAGGTGCGGACGTACATCCGAAGGTTCGTGCGGTCGTGGGAGATCGTCCACTCGGTGGTGTCGGTCGGGACGATCTTCGCCGGGCCCTTCGAGTCGAGGAAGCCCTTGGTGTTCGCGGTCTGGTCGGCGGTGTTCGAGGTGATCGCACCCTCGAAGATGTCGAAGTTGTTGAGGACGTGGAACCCGAGGTTCACCGTCTCCGAGGCGGTCTTCGCCGGCGTCGCCCAGTGGGAGTAGAGCGCGGCACGGACGAACCGCGACGGCGGCGAGTAGTCGCCCGGCATGCCGAGCGCCCCCGTGCCCTGGCCGAAGTTCTCGATGGTGCGGGATCCAAGCGTCATGCTCGGCACGTTCGTCGAAGTGAGGTTCACGTAGTTGCTGACGTTGATCCGCTGCCAGTCGAAGGGCGGCGAGTTCGTCAGCACCCCGAGCGGGTTCTCGTGCAGGTCGAGCTTGCCGTCGACCCACTCGGCGATCACGACGCGTCCGGTCGAGTCGGCGATGTAGTAGTGGACCGGCAGCACCATCTTGAAGGGCGGGAACTCCTGCTGGGCGACGTAGACCTTCTCGCTCTGCAGGGCCTCGACCGCCTCCTCGACGCTCGCGCACGTCGAGAGCAGGCAGATGGCGCCTTCCCAGCTGCCGATCGAACGGTCGGCCTTCGCCGGATCCGCCGGCATGAACTCCGAGTACCCCGGCAGGTAGAGCATGCCGATCGCCAGGCCCTTCTCGTTCATGCCGTCGGCGACGATCGTGGGCGCGATGTTGATGTTGCATCCGACGACGCCGTACTTGGTCGTCCACTTGAGCCCGGGCTTGCCGCCCGGGGCCGAGCCGGTCATCTCGGTGCCGCGGGGCACGACGAGCACCTTCGAGTCGAAGGCGAATCCGAACTCCATCGAGCGGAAGTAGATCCACGATCCGTCGCCGGCCTTGAGCTGGAACGCGGTGCAGGCTTCGGCGGTGCCGACTCCGGATCCCACCGCGGCCAGCGCGGCGAGGGTGGTGGCGGCAGCAAGGCGCGTGATCGACATGGTCGAGCTCCGGAGCGTGACGGGACGAGGGATCGCGAGGGTAGCCGCGAACGCGACAAGGGTCGATTCGCGCCATCGCCTTCGCGCGAAGGCCTCGTGGCCCACGGCGCGACGCGCGAAGCATCGCGAGAACTCGTCACGGCGCCGCCGGCACGACGCCGTCGTGCAACGGCCTGGATGCGCCGCATCGGCACGCCGTCTCGCGGCGGCGCCGCCGGCCTCAGCGGACCCAGGCCGACGACGCGAGCGTCGCGGGATCGCCCTTGAAGTCCTTGCCGGCGAAGTGGCGGATCGCGTCGCCGACGAGATAGAAGCTGCCGGTGATGCAGATCACGTCCTCGCGGCTGACCGCGCGGTTCGCGAGCTCGAGCGCCTCTTCGAGGGTGCGCCCGACCTGGCTCATCTTGCCGCTCCGCTCGGCGAACATCCGCTGCAGCTCGTCGGGATCCATCGCCCGCGGGTTGCTCGCGCTTCGCGTGAAGATGACCTTGTCCGCGCCGAGGTTCACGCGATCGAGCATCGCGCCGACGTCCTTGTCCGAGCAGCATCCGAAGACGCAGACCATCGAGTCGTAGGGGACGTGGGCGCCGGCGCACTTCATGAGCGCGGTGATCGCGGCGGGATTGTGCGCCCCGTCGACGAGCACCCGCGGGCGCTCGTGCACGACCTGCATGCGGCCCGGGACGCGGGTCTTCGCGAGACCGGCGGTGACCTTCTCCTCGGGGCAGTCCATGCCGTTGGCGCGAAGGATGTCGATCGCCGCGAGGGCGAGGCCGCAGTTGCCGGCCTGATGCTCGCCGGGCAGCGGCACCGGCAGATGCTCGAGCCGGCTCGTCTGGCTGTAGAGGCAGACGCGGGTGTGCGGGCCAAGATCGGGGCTCGAGCAGAATCGGCTCGAGAACTCGATGTCCTTGTTGACGACCTTGAAGGGCGCGCCGATCTGCGTGGCGATCTCGCGCATCACCGCGTCGATCGGGTTGTCGAGGTCGAAGGCAAGCGCCGGCACGCCGGGCTTGAAGATGCCGGCCTTCTCGCGGGCGATCTCCTGCCGCGTCGCGCCGAGGAGCCGCGTGTGGTCGAGGTCGATCGAGGTGATGATCGAGACCTCGGGGGTGATCACGTTGGTCGAGTCGAGCCGCCCGCCGAGGCCGACCTCGATCACCGCGATGTCGACGGCCTGCTCGGCGAAGTGCTTGAACGCCGCGGCGGTCGCGACCTCGAAGAAGGTCGGCGGCGAGTCGAGCGCGGCCGAGGCCTCCGCGACCGCGCGGATCGCGTCGGTGAACGCCGCGCGGTCGATCGGGCTTCCATCGATCGAGATGCGCTCGCGGACGTCGATCAGATGCGGGCTGGTGTAGCGCCCGACCGTGTAGCCGCAGCCTTCGAGCATCGAGGCGAGCATCGCGACGGTCGCGCCCTTGCCGTTGGTGCCGCCGACGTGGATCGAGCGGAACTGCTCGTGCGGATTGCCGAGCTTCGCAAGCAGCGTCCGCATGCGGTCGAGCTTGAAGGCGTCGTCGCTGTAGCGGACGACCCGCATGCGCTCGATGTCCGCCCGGTCGTAGAGCCAGCGAAGCGCCGCCTGATAGCCGGAGATCTCGCCGGTGCCGCGGGCCTTCCTGCTCTCGGGCTTGTCGGGCTTCTCGGCCTTGATCGCCGCCGCCTCGGCCAGGGAGGCGTCGGTGAAGCCCGCCTTGCCCTTGGGCGACGAGGCCGTCATGGCGACCGCCTTCGCGGACTTGCCGGGCTTCGCGGGCGGAGCCTTCGAAGCCTTGGTCGCCTTCGCGGCGGCCGGATCGGGCTTCGCTTCGGTGACCTCGGAGGAAGCCTTGCCCTTGCGGGCGGCACCCTTGGAGATCGCGGCGGAAGACTTGGAAGACGGCTTGGAGGCCGGTTGGGACGCGGACTTCTCGGTTCGAGGCATAAGGGGGCGATCTTATCGGAGGACCGTATCTGGATCAAGAATCTTGTCGCAAGTCAATGCTAGCAATGCAGTTACGACAGCACGTCTCTTTCTGGCAAAGGTCGAATCGCCCGGGTCGGCCCGCGGACGTCACGCCGGCCAGTGATGACGCGGATAGCGACGGCTCAGTTCGCCGCGGATCTTGGGATAGAGGTCCCGCCAGAAGCTTGCGAGGTCGGCGGTCACCTGAATCGGTCGCTGATTGGGAGCGAGGATCTCGAGGAGCACCGGCACCCGGCCGCCCGCGACGGTCGGCGACGCCTGCATCCCGATGAAGTCCTGGATGCGGGCCCGGCCGCGCGGAGCCTGGCCCGCCGCGTACTCGACCTTCATTCGAAAGCCAGACGGCAGCGCGAGCCGCTCGGGCGTCATCGCCCTCACGAACGCGGCATCCTCGCGGGAGAGCGTGGCCTCGACCGCCGCGAGCGCATCGAGGCCCTCGAGGTCCTTCGCCCGCACCGCGCCCGCGTCGAGCGCGATCGCGCGTCGAATCGCCTGCAGCGACTCCTCGTCGCAGGCGGGCAGCCCTCGCTCGGGAAACCACGACGCCACGCATCGCACGCGATCGAGCCATCTCTCGACCGCCTCGCCCCATCCCGGGATCGACGCTTCGCCCGAACCGATCTTCTCCGCGAGCATCGCCGAGGCCGCCGCGATCGACTCGACCGAGCGCGGGGGACGAACCGTCTCGTCGATCTCGATGCCGCCGACGACCGTCGCCTCGCGTTCCTCGACCGCGGCAAGCCGCGCGTTCCACACCATCTCGCGGCGCTCCTCGATCGACTCCGGCAGCGCCTCGAGCAGCCACTCGGGCGCGAGCCGCGTGGCCATCGAGAGCAGCGTCTCTCCACTCTCTCCCGGCGCCTCGCGGATCGAGAGCACGAGTGCCGGCCCTTCGAGCGAATCGCGCACGAGCACCGAGTCGCGATCGAAGCGAACGCGGCGGCGGCCCGGCATCAGCCCGTGGGGCTTCAGTCGGTCGGGCTTGCGGGCAAGGTGGTCGGGGAATCCCCGCACGAGCGCGACCAGCAGATCCTCCGCCGACTCTGGTCGCGATCCTTCCTGCGGAGCATCGCTCGCACGGTCGCCGCAGGCCCGCTCGATCTGCCGCGCCGCGAACGCAGCATCGCGCAGCGCGCGGCGATCGACGCCCGCGGGGATCGAGGCGCGGTCCTCGGAGGTCATGAACGCCGCGAGAAGCCGCTCCTGGCGAAGGAGATCGGAAGGCGGATCGGCGCCGCGATCGAAGCCCGAGAGATCGGGCCCGCGACCAGGCGGGAAGAGATCGCGCTCCGAGAGCAAGGCGGCACAGCGTGCCGCGCGATCGAGGACGCCCCGCGGTGCGGCTTCGATCAGCGTTCGCCCGAGCCGTGGATGCACCGGCAGCGCCGCCATGCGGCGGCCGTCCGACGTCACGCCACCGCGATCGTCGATCGCCCCGATCAGCCGCAGCGTGCGCTCGGCACCGAGGAGCGCGGCCTCCTCGGGCGCGTCGAGCCATGGGAACTCCCGGACGTCCTCGAAGCCGAGTCGATGCAGCAGGAGCATCGCGCCGGCGAGATCGACTCGTCTCACCTCGGGATCGGCGTGCTCGGCGCGGCGAAGCTGCTCCGCCTCGGTCCAAAGCCGCAGGCACCGGCCCGGCGCGGTGCGGCCCGCGCGGCCCGCCCGCTGATCGGAGGTGGCACGGCTCGTCGGCTCGACGCGAAGCGCATCGAGCGGCCGCTGCGGATGCCGTCGATGCACGCGGACGAGGCCCGCGTCGATCACGGTGCGAATCCCTTCGATCGTGATCGAGGTCTCCGCGACGTTCGTCGCGACGATCGCCTTGCGTCGGTTCGAGGGGCGCAGCGCGCGATCCTGCTCCGCGGGCGGGAGTTGCCCATGGAGCGGCAGCACCTCGAGCGGTTCGCGAAGCGACGCGGCGACGCCTTCGATCCGTTCGATCGTGCGGACGATCTCGCGGACACCGGGCATGAAGACGAGCAGATCCCCCGCCTGCTCGCGAAGCGGGCCTTCGAGCACCGCTCGCACCGCCTCCGCCGCACGATCCTCGGGCGGGTCCTGCGAAGGACGGCTCGCGTACTCGACCTCGACGGGAAACGAACGCGTCGAGGCGGCGAGCACCGGGGCGTCGAGGGCCTTCGCGATGGGGTCCGCCGCAAGCGTCGCGCTCATCACGACGACGCGCAGGTCCCGTCGCGACTCCCGCAGCGACCGGACGAGACCGAAGAGCAGGTCCGCATCGAGGGATCGTTCGTGAAACTCGTCGAGGACGACCGCGCCGACGCCCACAAGGTCAGGGCGCTCGAGCATCTGGCGAAGGAACAGCCCTTCGGTCAGGAAGCGGATCCGCGTCCGCGGCGCGATCGCGCGTTCGTGCCGCGTGGCGAAGCCGACCTCGTCGCCGCCGAGGGGAACGCCGAGCAGGTCCGCGACCCGCTGCGCCGTGACCCGCGTCGCCAGCCGCCGCGGCTGCAGCACGACGATGCGCTCGCGGATCGACGGGTCCTCCGCGAGCAGGATCGGAACGCCGGTCGTCTTGCCCGAGCCGGTCGGCGCGACGACGACCGCGGCACCCGGATCGCGCATCGCTTCGCGAAGCGGCTCGCGCAGCGCCATCGCCGGCAGGTCGCGCCACGAACGCGCGGCCGATAGGAGATGTTCGTCGCTTGGCGAACCGTTCACGCCGGTGATCCTACGGGTCGATCGGGACCGCTCGCGACGACGCGATCGGCCTCAGATGACATCGCGCCGCGAAGCCTCGGCCGCCTCGCTCTCGCGGATCACGAGCGTGCGCATGCGAAGCGACGCAAGCAGCACGCCGACGAGGATCGCCCCCACGAAGACGAACACCGTACCCGTGCCGCCGATCGTGCGGGTCGGGTTGGCGGGGTTCGGATCCATCGCGACCCATCGCGTGCCCCAGAGGATCCACACGAAGAGCCCGTTGGCGAGGAGTCCCACCAGCGACAGCATCCATCGCACCGGAGCGATGGTGCGGATGCGGGCCTCCAGCGGCAGCGCCATCCACCGCTTCTTCTGAGGCACGTTGACGATCGCGGGCCAGCTCCTCGCGAGTGCCGGCATGAACGCCGTGATCCCGCCGATCATCGCCGTCAACCAGGTCGCGATGAAGGGCAGCATGAACCAGTTCGCCACGCTCGCGGGGCCCCACCGATCCGGCGCGCCGGAGGCGTCGAAGTGGAGCGGGATCCGCGCCGGGAGCGTCGGCCACCACAGTCCCGCAAGCGACCAGACGACGGCGAGACCGGCGAAGGGCAGCAGGCCGCACATTGCGCCTGCCGCGAGCGAGCGAAACCGCGGAGTCGCGAGCTCGTCGTCGAACCTCGCCGACGGCGCTTCGAAGGTCGCGGTGGCCGAGCCGTCAGGTCTTGCGAGACGCGACCCGCCGGGATCCATGGCTACAGGCCACCCGTCAACCGCTTCCGCACGTCGACCATGAAGCGGGTGATCTGGCCCTGCTCGCGCGGCGTCGCGGCCTTCTCGACGTCGCTCTGCCAGAGGTCGAGGAACCTCGCAGCGCCGACCTCCGTCAACGAGATGTCGACGCGGCGCTCCGCCTGGCGCTCCTGGCCTCGCCGCGCCTCCCGCCTGAACTCCTCGATGCGATCCTCGTCGCTTCGCTGGCGAGGCTCGCCCATCGCGATCTCCTCGCCGACCTTGCTCCAGCGCACCAGCCACTCGTCGATGAATGCGTCGCGCTCCTTCTCGGGCAGATTCACGTAGGCGGCGGCGCCCTCGGCGAGAATGTCCTTCGCGAGCGTGCGGGCGTTCTGCCGCAGCTGCTCCTTCGCCTTGCCGGTGAGGCCCGCCATGAACGCGGCCATCACCGCGGACTCGCTCTGCTCGAGGCCGCGGAAGCGGTTCGCGAACTCGATCATGAACCGCACCCGCTCTTCGAGCGGCAGCCGGTTGAAGTCGTCGATCGCGAGGTAGCCCAGGACGTCGTCGACGGGCGTGTCGAAGATCGACGGGGGCGGCTTCCATCGGCTCGACCACCACGCCCACGCGCCGGCGGCGATCGAGAAGGCCGCGAGGATCGCGACCGCGGCGACGAATCCGCGGCGACGCTCCTCGAGCCACTGCCGGACTTCCCACCACGAAGGCAGGCTCACGGCTCGGCCTCTGAAGGCGGTCCCTCGCCGAGGTCGTCGGCGATCTCCTCGGCCGTCGGCATCGCCCCGACGCTGCCGTCGCGGAAGAGGCCGTTGCGCGGATTGCGGTCGCCGACCGGATGGCGGTCCTGGCTGTCGGAGAGGATCGCGAAGCGTCGCGCCTCGCTTGCGTTCTCGTAGAAGTTCGAGACGAGCCGCGCTTCGAGCCGCGTGCGTTGGCGATCGATCTGGCTCTGCGAGAGCGTGCCGTCGAGCATCATCGGCAGCAGCGCCTGCGCGACCGGGATCTGGATCTGCGGGCTGTAGCGGAGAAGACCCGGCATGTAGTAGTAGCTCGTGCCGGTCGCGAGCGATTCGTCGTCGATGTCCGCCGGGCAGATCCACGCCTCGTTGCGGGGATCGATCGTCGACTTGAGCAGATCCGGCAAGCCGCCTTCCGGGCCCGCATCGGTGACGAGCGGCAGGAAGTCCGCCATCGGCAGCGTGCCCTTGTTGGAGAGCCGGTAGGACTCCACCCCCGAACCGAGCTGTCGCAGGTTGTTGAGGCACTGCGTCGAGAGCGCGCCCGCCCGGATGTTGCCGACCATCGGGAAGAGCAGGCCGAGCAGCACGATCATGATCCCGATCGCGACGAGCGTCTCGACCATGGTGAAGCCGCGGCCGCGGCGGCCGGTTCGGTCGAGGTTCGGAAGCGGGAGCGAGGTCGAACGCATCGGGAGGGTTTCGTCCATGGGCGTCGTTCGGAGGCAGACGGTCTGGCGAGGAGGACTGTAGGGGTCGGCGGCCGGTCGGTTCCGCCTTGAGCCGGGCCGTCCGCGGCAATATCCCCCGTGAACGACGCGACCTCGAGCGATCCGGCGACGGTTCAGCCGGCCTGGGCGAACATGCCCTCGACGAAGGCCTCCGGATCGAACGCCTCGACGTCCTCGGGACGCTCGCCGACGCCGACGAGCTTGACGGGGAGGCCCATCTGGTCGCGGATCGCCATGACGACGCCGCCCCGCGCGGTGCCGTCGAGCTTGCTCAGAAAGATGCCCGTGACGGCGACGGCCTGCGTGAAGACCTCCGCCTGGCGGATCGCGTTCTGCCCGGCGGTCGCGTCGAGGACGAGCAGCACCTCGTGCGGCGCGCCGGGGATCCGCTTCACGACGACGTCGCGGATCTTGGTCAGTTGCCGCATCAACGTGTCCTGCGTGTGCAGCCGGCCGGCGGTGTCGACGAGAAGGACGTCGACGCCTCGCGCGACCGCCGCCTGCGCGGCGTCGAAGACGACCGCGGCGGGATCCGCGCCTTCGACGCCCTTGACGAGATCGACCCCGAGCCGCTTCGACCAGATCTCGAGCTGCGCGACCGCTCCGGCGCGGAAGGTGTCGGCGGCGGCAAGCAGCACGCTTCGGCCCTCGGCCTTCAGGCTTGCGGCGATCTTCGCGACGCTCGTCGTCTTGCCCGAGCCGTTGACGCCCACGACGAGGATCACGGTCGGCTTCTGCTCGCTGCGGGCAAGCGACAGGTCGACGCCTTCCCAACGCCGGCGCAGTTCCTGCTTGAGAAAGGGCACGACCTCTTCGCCGGTCGAGATCCGGCCCGCAAGCCAGTCCTTGCGAAGCGCCTCGACGAGCTCGCGCGACGCCTTCACGCCCACGTCCGCGGCAAGCAGCCGCTTCTCGATCTCGGCAAGCAGCGCCTCGTCGATGCGGCGTCCGGCGAGGAACGCCCGCAGGCCCACCAGCGCCTCGGCGGTGCGGGCGAGCCCGCGCTTGAGGATCGATGCGGCAGCCTTGAAGAGTCCCATCGCCCCGCGGACCTCAGCCTTCCTGATCCATCGGACCGGTGCCCGCCGGCGCCTCCGCGGCCTCTTCGCCGTTCGCGACACCGGCGATCGAACGCAGCAGCGAGGCGAGCACGCCGTTGATGAACGCCGCGCTGCGATCGGTGCCGTACTCCTTGGCGAGCTCGACCGCCTCGTTGATCGCGACCGGCCCGGCCGTCTCCGCCTCGAGCATCTCCCACGCGCAGAGCCGGAGGATGTTGCGGTCCATCACCGGCTGGCGGTGCAGCGGCCATTCGCTGGTGAAGGGCGCGAGCAGTCCGTCAAATCGATCCCGTGAGATCCAGATCTCGCGGGCGACCTCGAGTCCGCGGCGACGCTCCTTCGCGGAAGCCTCGACCTCTTCGACCGCCGCCTCGAGCGACTCGGCTTCGGGCTCCGCGACCATGTCGAACTGGTAGAGCGCCACGAGCGACGCGTGGCGGATGCGGCGAGACACGCTCATGAACGCGCTCCCGAGGCCGGTGCGGCCTTCGCCATCGCGGCGATCGTCTCCGCCGCGAGCAGCGTCGCCTCCATCGCCTCGCGACCCTTGTTGCCGACCTTGCCGCCGGCACGGTCGCGGGCCTGCTTCAGTTCGTTGACGGTGAGGACGCCAAACGCGACCGGCTTCGCGTGACGTGCGGAAAGATCGGCAAGCGACTGCGCGACCGCCGCGGCGAGGTAGCGGTCGTGCCGGGTCTCGCCCGCGACGATGCAGCCCAGCGCCACCACCCCATCGAGATCCGATCGGGCCGCAAGCGCCGCCGCGATCGCGACGAGTTCGAACGCGCCTGGGCTCGAGCAGCGAACGAGGTCCGCCTCCGCACCGCCCGCCCCGATGAACGCCTCGACCGCGCCTTCCTCGAGCCGCGAGGTGATCGCGTGGTGGTAGCGGCTGGTGACGATCGCCACCCGGCGGCCAACGGCCTTGGGTGCGAGGGAGGTGTCTGCGGCATCGCCGCGGTCGTTTCGATCGCGCATTCGGGGAGTCTTCGAGCGACCTCGTGGTGAGAAAGGCTTCGCCGGAGGCGATCGGCGGGGGGGCATGCTACGCGCAATCGAGAGGTCCTCCGCGGCGTCGATCGGCTTTGGCTCGACGAGCGCGACGACGTGCTCGGCGCGCCGGGGCGAGCGCCGGCGTCGTGTGGAGATCGTGAAGTGTCGAGCTCCCCAGCCTGGCTCGGTCCACCGACCTCGAACCATCGCGGCGGAGGATTCCGCGTCCGAGAGTCCGACGCCGGAACCATCCTCGAAGCCAACGCCGCATTCGCCTGGCCTTCCCGACCCGCGAATTCGCCAATCCGCTGGAGAACCGGGGCGTCCGAGAGTCTCTCCCCGGCACTCGTCCCGCTCCGGATGAAGGTCCTCGGAGGACCGGACGTAACGTCCTGTAACAGCGGAATCTGCGATTGGATTCCTGCTCGCGAGTCGAGGATTCCGGCTCCGATCGCCGCCGCCGCCGGAGGCGCATCGCGATCGAAGACAAGGGTTTGTGCTGGCACGGGGTCAGAGGTGGCGTACTTTGTGACATTGGGGGACGCTCCCGAGTTTCATCAGTTCACGATGAAGTTTTCGGGAGTCGTGGGGACCGAGCGGGTCGGACTCGCCGGACCTCCGCTGGGAGCGGACACGCAGGAGTCGTGTCCGCCGATTGGCTTGCGGTCGCGATGCATCCGACCGCGGGCCCGAGACACCCCTGGGCTTGGAGCCTCAGGAAAGGAGACGAGACATGCGTAGGAACCTGTTGTGCGGCACCGCCGCGATCGCCGGAGCGGCCCTTGCGTGGCCGGCGGCGGCGGACTTCACCGTGGATCTCGGGTCCGGCGTCCTCGCCGGCGGCGAGACCCGCTTCGTCGAGATCGAGGCCGACGCCTTCATGGTCGGCTTCGAGATCACCTTCGACTACATCCCCGGTGCCGGCGCCGAGTGGGCCTCCGACATGGCCTTCTGGGTGAACGACGCCGCGGGCAGCCCGAGCGTCCAGATCGGCGGCTTCAACGTCCTGTTCGCCGACCAGGAGGGACCGCTGTGGGGCTTCGACGGCGCCGGTTCGGCGGCCGCGGGCACCTACACCGACACCCAGACGCTCATCCACAGCGGCAACGGCGTCTGGCGGTTCTCGATCGGCAACGGCTGGTCGGCCTCGGGCGGCGCGACCTACAACAACGTGGTCATCAACGTGATCACCGGCGACGCCGGCGCCTGCGGCAGCTCGACCGAGAGCTGCACCACCCCGCACGCGACCCCGGGCTGCAACAACGCGGGCTGCTGCGTGCAGGTCTGCGACTTCGAGCCCTTCTGCTGCGCGGTCGAGTGGGACGAGTTCTGCGTCGAAGCCGCGGTCGACATCTGCGGCCTCTACGTCTATGACTGCCCCGGCGGCGGCCCGGCGAACGACTGCCCGACCAATGCGACGGTCGTCGAGAGCGGCGACTCGCTCGCGTTCAACACCACCAACGCCAACACCACCGCGCCCGACGGCTGCGAGGGCTACGACCCGACGCTCTACTTCGACGTCTGGTACCAGTTCAATGCGCCCGCCAACGGCGTGCTGACCACGAGCACCTGCGACACCGCCGACTTCGACACCAAGATGCGCGGCTACAACATCGGTGACGGCACCTTCGACCCGAACACGCTGCCCGACATCCTGATCGCCTGCAACGACGACGGTGCGGGCTGCACCGGCTTCACCTCGATCCTCACCTTCAACGTCGAGGCGGGCGTCAGCTACCTCGTCGCCCTCGGCGGCTATCTCGCCGAGAGCGGCTCGGGCACCGTGGCCTTCACCTTCACCCCCGAGGCCGCCGGCTGCGGCGATCCCGCCGCGGGCAGCTGCTGCGATCCGCAGCCGCTTCCGTTCTGCAACGACGGCGCCTGCTGCGACACGGTCTGCGCGATCGACGCCTTCTGCTGCGACGAGCAGTGGGATGCCTTCTGCGCGAACCTCGCCTTCGAGAACTGCGCGCCGCTCTGCGGCGAGCCGATTCCGCCGCAGACCTGCTCGGCTCCCGGCGCGAACCCGATCGACAGCAACAACAACGACAGCCTCGCCACCGGCGGCATCGCCTGCGCCGCGAACAACATCACCACGCCCAACACCTATGCCCGCGTCTTCACCCAGAGCGAGATCGGTGCGGTGTACTCCTTCAGCTGCGTCAACTTCGGCCTCGACAACTCGGGCAGCTACCTCGAGGGCGAGATCGGCGTCTGGATCGATGAGAACGGCGGCGAGCCGTCCGTCAACGACGTGGTGCTTCTCCAGAGCTATCCGGTCGGTCTCTACAACGGCGACAACCAGCTCGTCACCGTGACCGGCGACTCGCTCTGCGTCGAGCTCACCGGCAACCAGACCCTGGTCGTCACCCTGTCGATCCCGCAGGCGACCGACGGCTTTGTCACCTTCGCCGGCGGCACCTCGTCGAACAGCGAGACCTACATCCTGTCGGAATCCTGCGGCATCGCCGACTTCGCGACGCTGACCTCGATCGGCTTCCCGAACACCCACTGGTTCGTGCAGCTCTCGGGCAACATCGGGTGCCAGGACAGCATCCCCGGCGACCTGAACCTCGACGGCGTGGTCAACGGCGCCGACCTGAGCATCCTGCTCTCGGCGTGGGGCACGGCGGATCCGGTTGCCGACATCGACGGCAGCGGTGAGGTGAACGGCGCCGACCTCAGCATCCTGCTGTCCAACTGGACCGCCTGATCCCTCGGGATCACCGGTTCGACGGCTCGTCCGTCTCGTCTCCAACCACCCCCTCGGGCTTCGGCCCGAGGGGGTTTTTCGTGCGCCCGCGTCTCCCGGGGACGGCAGTCGGAGTTGTCTTCGTGCAGCGGCTGGCGTTGCGACACGCGTGACCTACGGTCAAGCCTTGCAGGCGGTGGGCCGTTCACCGCCCCAACCACGGGTGCGATCGCAACCGGCCGCAGGCTCGGTTCGCGGGCGAGGAAGGCGAGACCGAGTCAACGCCATGGGACCGAGCAGGACGGTCTGGACGATGTCGATCGCAGCGGTCGCGCTCCTGCGTCCGTCGTTGGCGGACGTGGTGGTCGATCTCGGCTCCGGCACGCTTGCCGGCGGCGAGACCCGCTCGGTCGAGATCGAACTCGATGGCTTCATGACCGGGTTCGAGATCGCCTTCGACTACGCGCCGGCCGGCGGATCGTGGGCGTCGGATCTGGCCTTCTGGGTCGAGGATCCCGCGGGCAACGCGAGCGTCCAGTTCGGCGGCTACGACGTCGACTTCGCCGAACGCGACGGTGGGCCATGGAGCTTCCAGGGCCCCGACTCGGCGAAGCCGGGAACCTACGCCGACAACAAGTCGATCGTGCATCACGGGTCCGGCCTGTGGCGGTTCTCGATCGGCAACGGATGGGGCGCCTCGATCGGAGCGGCCTTCGATCAGGTCATCCTGATCGTGCGCACCGAGTCGTTCGCCTCCTGCGGCAGCGACGCGTCCTGCACCGCGATCCATGAGACGCCCGGCTGCCGCGACGCGATCTGCTGCGGCACGGTGTGCGACGTGGACCCCTCGTGCTGCGCCGAGCAGTGGGATCGCTTCTGCGTGGATGCCGCGGTGAGCCTGTGCGGGCTCTACGTCCACGAGTGCCCCGCGGGCGGTCCGGCCAACGACTGTCCCCTCGCGGCGACGCCGGTCGCCGACGGCGACTCGATCGCCTTCGACACGATCTCCGCCCACAGCACCGCCCCGGCAGGCTGTGAAGACTACGACCCCGCGCTTCACTCGGACGTCTGGTACCGCTTCGAGGCCGAGGCGAGTGGACTCCTCGTCGCCTCGACCTGCGGCACCGCGAACTTCGACACGAAGATGCGCGGCTATCGCCTCGGCCCCGGCACCTTCGACCCGAACGACCTTCCGAACCTGCTCGTCGCCTGCGACGACGACGGCAACGGCTGCGCGAACTACACCTCCTCGCTCGCGATCGCCGTCGAGCCTGGCGAGATCGTGCTCGTCGCCCTCGGCGGCTTCGCCGGCGACCGGGGCTCCGGCACGGTGACGTTCTCCTTCGTGCCCACCGCGGCCGGCTGCGGCGCCCCGGACTCTGGAAGCTGCTGCGAACCGCACGCGCTTGGCTACTGCGCGGACGCGGCCTGCTGCGAGACGGTCTGCGCGATCGATCCGGCCTGCTGCCTCGAAGCATGGGATGCGCTCTGCGCGAACTTCGCGCTCGAGTCCTGCCCACCGGCGTGCGGCGAGGTGCTGCCGCGGCAGACCTGCGCGGAGCCCGGCGCTCAACCGGTGGCGAGCAGCCCCGACGCGAGCCTCGGCACCCGATGCGTCGCGTGCCAGGTCGCGGGGCTGAGCCTCGGCAACACCTTCGCCCGCGTCTTCGCGGGCGAGGACCTCGGCGCGTCCTACGCCTTCGGATGCCTCGACCTGGGCTTCGACAACTCCGGCCACTACCTCGAAGGCGAGGTTGCCGCGTGGATCGATCCAGACGGCGGATCACCCTCGTTGGGCGAACTGATTCCGCTTGCCGCGTGGAGCGTGGGCCTCTACCACGGCGCCGCGCAACTGCTCACCGTCTCGGGCGAACCGCTCTGCGTCGAACTCGAAGGCTCGCAGACCCTCGTGATCACGCTCTCGATCCCGGCCTCGTCGACCGGCTTCGCGACCGCCGCGGGCGGCGACTCCTCCGGCGGCGAGACCTACCTGCTCGCGGAGGAGTGCGGCCTCGCCGAGTTCGTCTCGATGGCTGCGCTGGGTCATCCGAACCGGCACTGGTTCGTGAGGCTCGAGGGGACGCGGGGCTGCGGCGAGCCGATCGAGGGCGACCTCAACTTCGACGGCTCGGTCGACGGCGCGGACCTGGGCATCCTGCTGCTTGCCTGGGGCACCGCGGATCCCGCTGCGGACCTCGACCGCGACGGCCTCGTCAGCGGATCCGACCTGGGACTGCTGCTGCTGCGGTGGACTTCCTGAGCGACTTCCCGCGCCACGGGCCCCGGAGCCCTCGGTTCGAACATCGAGGCGTGAAGTTCGCAGGGCGAGAGACTCCTGGATCGAGGCACCTTCGCTCGATC
>CAZTMB010000007.1:0-43241 GCA_964614695.1 uncultured Isosphaeraceae bacterium
TCGAAGGCGTCTCGCTCACGATCGCGTCGCTCGGGCCACGCTGGTTCGAGGTGGTGCTCATTCCCGAGACGCTCGAGCGAACGACGCTGCGCGACCGCGTCGCGGGCGATCGCGTGAACCTCGAGGGCGACTGCATCGCGAAGATGGTGGTGCGCGTGCTCGAGACGCGGATGGCCTCGGATTCCGGCGGGCCCGCTCGTTCGTGACTGATCGAGGGGAGAACGACCCCAAAGTCATCAGGCCTCGAGCATCCGGCGTCGAGGGACTCCTCGCGAGCACTACCCTCGACGACGCGGTCCTCGTCTGACGGCGATGCCGTCGAGTTCCGCCGCCGGAATCGGAGGATGACGACATGCATCGTTCACGCATCGTGTCGCTCGCCGCGGCGAGCCTTGCGTCGATCTTGGTGGCCCCACCGAGCCGGGCCGACTTCGTGGGGTACTTCTTCGATCTCTACGTGATCAATGTCGGCGGATCCGACTACATCGCGCTCGATGTCCACGGACAGTTCGACCATCCCCTCGACACCGTGACGTCGGTCTTCAACGCCCGAATCGCCACCATCGATGGCGAAGCCTTCCACCACAACGACCTGAACACGCTTGGTGGCTTGCACGGCACGTGGGATGTCCACTGGACCGCCAACATCCCCGAGTTGGGGCTGACGCCGTTGAACGACTCCTTCGTGCTCATCGGCGGCGTCCCCGGATCGAGCAACACGACGGCGCTCGACGCGGCGTTCGATCCGCCCACCGCACCGTTCCCGCCGATGGACTCGGGCTGGTTCAACGCAGTACCCGAGAACCTGCAGGGTCGCGTCGACCCGAGCACCCTTCGCACCCACCTCGGACGGTTCATCCTGGCGACGGTGCAAGTCGGTCAAATCATCACCTACGCCTCCAACCTGACGTACGACCGCGGGCCGGGAACGGAAGCCCGGTACGCCTGGGACGGCGGGGTCGGCTCGGGTCCCACCTACGAGATTGCCCTGGTTCCGGCGCCTGCCGTCGCCGTCGTGCTGCTCGCGGGCCGGCTCGGGGCGAGGCCGCTGCGGCGGCGCCGCGGCTGATCCGTCGCCCGCCCGACCAGATCGCCGCATGGACGAGCGCCGAGCGCCACGGCGGACGATCTCGAGAGTTCCGTGTTCGAAGCCGCGCGAGCGTGACGCTTCACACAACGCGTGCTTCGCAGGGGCAGCGCTTCGCGGTTCGGAGTCCATCCTGTCCAGCCCGGTCCAACCGGTCCAATTCACGCTCCGCCGAGCGAAGCGAGCCCGGCCGAGCGAAGCGATCGCCAGCCGCGCGGCGTGGCTTTCAAGCCGCCATGCGAAACCCGTCGCGCTCGATTGCGGCCACGTTCGGCGTGGCGACCGGACCGAATCCGAAGCTGATCACCGTGACGTCGTCGGTCGCGATCGGCGCGAGATCCGGCCGCTCGATGCGGGCGACCAGATCCTCGAACAACTCCGTCGCTTCGCGACCGGCGGCGCACTCGGCGAACCGCGCGAGGTAGGAGCTCTCGCCCTCGCCGAGCGTCGCGGCCTCCGCGTCGCACTCCGCCTGGAAGAGCGGCTCGACGCCGTCGGAGTGAAGGATCAGCCGGTCGCCCTCATCGAGCCGGAATGCGTGCTCGAGATACCGCTCCTCTTCGAAGATCCCGAGCAGTCCGCCAGACGCCTCGATCGCGGTCGCTTCGCCGTCGCGTCGCAGAAGCACCGCCGCGGGATGCCCCGCCGAGGCGACACGCACCTCGCCGGTTCGAAGGTCGTAGAGGGCGTAGATCGCGGTCGCGAACCAGACGAGATCCGTCCGCAGTTCGACGAGCGCCGCGTTCAGGCGCCGCAGCACCTCCGACGGCGCGAGCGGACGCTGCTCGGCGTCGCGCACCTCGAGTCGCCGCGCGAGCCCCATCGCCAGGATCGCCGCAGGCAGGCCGTGACCGACCGCATCGGCGAGGAAGATGCCGACGTGATCCTCGTCGACCTGCACGACGTCGTAGATGTCGCCGGAGACGTGCCATGCGGGCCGCCAGAGCACCGAGCACTCGAATCGCTCGTGGCGCGGCAGGCGCTTGGGCAGGAACTCCCGCTGCAGCGCGGCCGCCTCCGCCAACTCGTGATCGTGACGCCGGATCGATTCGCGGGCGACGCGTTCGCGGCGCAGCGATCGCCGCAGGTTCGTCGAGGTCTCGAGAAGCGCCGCGAGCACCGCGGCGATCGTCTCGGGGGACGATCGAAGATCGAGCCGACGTCGGGTTCGGCCGGGCGGGAGCAGTCGGATCACGGGAACACCGGCCGATTCCGCATCGGCCAGTCGCGCCGCGAGATCGAGCGCGCGGGCGTCGCCGCGATCCTCGGGATCGCCGAGGACGATCCAGCCGGAGTACGCCTTCGAGGCCTCGTTGCCGGGGTCCGGGAACTCGAGATCGGTGCAGTCGATCTGTGGCGGCGTCGGGTCGGGCCAAGCGGCCGCGATCGCCGCCGCGAGCCAAGCGGCCCGCGCTTCGAGCAACGCGTCGGTGGCGACGATCGCAAGGCGCGGGGCGTCCGCGTCACCTTCTCCCGAGATTCGGCTCACGCGCTGCTCCTTCGCCCTCGCCCGCGGAACGGCCGACCGCCGACCTCCGCCCGATCGGGTTCGGCTCAGCGGGCGAGCGACTTGAGCCGCCGCGTGTCGAGATCGACGCGGCTCATGGGGGCGAGTCCGATCCTCTCGATCGTGCCGGCTGGGAACTCGAGCACGAACTGGGCGGGAAACCGGCTGGGATAGCGGGGGAGGCGCGCGGTGTACTCGGCCTCGGTCTCGTTCTCGCCCCGCGGCGGCTCGAACGGCATCGTGTAGACCGCCGTCACCGTCCCGAGCGGATCGAGGTAGGCGATGTCGATCGGGATCACGCAGTCGTACATCCAGAACGAGCGGATCTGCGCGTCCGGGAAGATGAAGAGCATGCCTTCGTCGGGGGCGAGCGACGTGCGTCCGCCGAGCCCGCGGATGCGCGACTGGTCGTCGGCGGCGACCTCGAAGTTGAAGGTCTCGCCGCCCACCTCGATCCGTTCGACCGCAGGCCCCGACGGCGCGGGGCTGCAGGCGGGCACCGCCAACGCGGCGAGCGATGCGAACAAGGCCAGCACCGCGGCAAGGGGCGAACGGAAGCTCAGTCGGATCGAAGCCATCGGAGGGTTTCCTCGTCGATGCGGGGTCGTTGGGCGGGATCGCGTTCGCGCTCGGCGATCGCGCGAAGCGCTTCGGGCGAGACGAACTCGGGCAGGCACCGCGGATCGATCGCCGCGGGTTCGGCGATCCATCGGCTCCACCAGCACACGAGCCCGCAGATCTTCGCGGCGGTCGCACCTTGTTCGCGGAGAGCTTCGATCGCGAGAGCCCCGCCGCGCTTGGCCAATCGCTCGCCCGAGGCGTCATGGACCAGGGGCAGATGCCACCAGCGGGGACGCGGCAGGCCGAGGGCTTCCTGCAGCAGGATCTGCCGCGCCGTCGAGGCCAGCAGGTCGTCGCCGCGCACGACGTCGGTGACGCCCTGTCGCGCGTCATCGACGACGACCGCGAGCTGGTAGCTCGGCACGCCGTCGCGGGTCCAGATCGCGAAGTCGCCGCACTCCGCCGCGGGCTCGAACCGCTGCGAACCGAGCAGGCGATCCTCGAATTCGACGGAGCCTTCGCGCACGAGGAAGCGATGGTGACGGTCGGAGCGGTCGAACTGCCAGGCGTCTCCCGGCGGCGGGCGAAGCGAGGGATCGAAGCGGATCTCGCCGGCGTGGCCGTGCGGCGCCGAGGCGGCCTCGCGGATCTCGCGCCGGCTCAGTTCGCAAGCGAAGGTCTCGCCTTGCCTCGCGAGCGTGCGCATGGCGTTCTCGTAGGGCGAGAGGTCCTCCGACTGCGTCGCGATCGGTCCGTCGTGATCGATGCCAAGCCACTCGAGTGTGGCGATCGTCGCCTCGCGCGATCCCGGCACCACACGCTGACGGTCGAGGTCTTCGAGTCGCAGGAGCACTCGCCAGCCTTCATGACGCGCCAGCGCCCACGTCAGGAGGAATGTCCGCGCGTGACCGAGATGCAGGGGTCCCGTCGGCGAGGGCGCCAGTCGTGTGGCAGGGGTGGCGCTCATCGATCGCTCACAGGATCTTCGGCAACGTGCTCGGAAGGCGGTTCGGCTTCGTTCGCATCATCGTCTTCGCGGGGCGAGCCTGGGGCCCTCGATCGACGAATCGCCCCTTGAGTCGGATCGGTATAGTCGCTTCGCCCATCTGACACGACCCTCATTCCTTGCTCCCGCCGAGCGGAGTCTCCATGACCATTGAACGACTCGACGACGCGGCCCTCGAGGCCGGACTCGCGAAGCTGCCCGAGTGGAGCCGAAGCGGCGACTCGATCCAGCGGACCTACGCGTTCAAGGACTTCCTCGAGTCGATGGCGTTCGTGAACCGCGTCGCGGCGCGGGCGGAGGAGGTTCAGCACCACCCCGATCTGCTGATCCGCTGGAACAAGGTCACGCTGACGCTCTCGACCCACGATGCGGGCGGACTCTCCGAGAAGGATCTCGCGATGGCGGCCGACTGCGATCGCTTCGCGGGGGCGTGAGGGCGGGCCGAGCGGTCACCGAGCGGAGCGGGCTTGCTCGTCCGCTCACTCTCGCTGCGGATCGTCGAAGGCCGAGAGATCCCGCAGCATCGGCGCCGCAAGGCTCTCGAGGATCCGCACGCGAAGGCCGCCGGTCGTCACCTGCTCGGTCCGAAGGATCCGCTGGGAGCCGACCGTGGTGCCCGAGGCGAGCGGCACCCACGTGTCGCCGTCGAGCCGGTCGATCTCGAATCGCGCGATCCGCTGCCCGAAGGCGATAGGTTCGCGCAGCCGGACCGTGTCGAGGGTGATCGGAGCATCGAAACGCAGTTCGATCGAGGCCTCGCGCGTCTCGTCGTCGGTCGCCCACAACGTCGCGTCGACGCCATCGACGAGGTTCGCCGCGGCGAAGCGCGGACTGCCGCCACGGACCGATGCGGACGTGGCGGCGACGCCGGCTCGCAGCAGGTCGTTCGCGAAGATCGCGTCGAGGCGAGCCCGAAGCCCGTCGAGGGCCTCGATGTCGCGCTCATGGATCAGACCACGCCGATCGGGAGGCAGGTTCAGCAGCAGGTTCGCGCCGCGCCCGACCGATCCGAACCAGATCTCGAGCAGGTCGTCGACCGACTTGACCTGGTCGTTCTGCGACTCGTGGAAGAACCAGCCCGGCCGGATCGAGACGTCGCACTCGACGCCGATCCAGTGGGAGCCGCCCACTTCGCCGCCCGCGAGATCGCCGTGGTCGGGCGTGCCGGGATAGCGGCCCTCGCGGTTCATCGTCTGCCAACTCGTCTCGGCGGAGAAGCCCCGCTCGTTGCCGACCCAGCGGCAGCCGGGGCCCGCGTCGCTGAAGGCGATCGCCTCGGGTGCGTGCGAGAGGATCCATGGCATCGTCTCGTCCCAGCGGTAGTAGGTCGCGCGATCGATGGTGCGGGTCTCTCGCGCGCCGCCGTAGTACCCGTCGCCGCCGTTGGCGCCGTCGAACCAGATCTCGAAGGCCCTTGGATGGCGCCGGAGCAGTTCACGCCACTGCGCGCGGTACGCGTCGAGATACGCGGGACGGCCGTACTCGGGATGGTTGCGATCCCACGGCGAGATGTAGAAGCCGTAGTGCAGACCTTCCGCCTCGCAGGCCTCGACGAACTCGCGGACGAGATCGCCTTCGCCATTCTTCCAGGGGCTTGCGGCGATGTCGTGGTCGGTCGTCTCGGTCGGCCAGAGGCAGAAGCCGTCGTGATGCTTCGCGGTGAGGATGAGGCCCTTCATGCCGGCGGCCTTCGCGACGCGGGCCCACTGCCTCACGTCCATCGCGCTCGGATCGAAGAGCGACGGCGACTCGTCGCCGTAGCCCCACTCGCGATCGGTGAACGCGTTGATGCCGTAGTGGATGAAGCCGTAGTACTCCAGTTCGTGCCAGGCCTGCTGCGCGACGCTCGGCAAGGCGCCGTGCGGCGCGGGCGGCGCGATCGCGAACTCATTCGGATCGAGGCGCACGCTCACGACGTAGGGAGGCTCGCCGGGCGTCCAGTGCCCGTAGGTCGTCAGCACGACGGTGCCGTCGGGCAGCCGCTCGACGCCCGGGTACGCGCAGTCCCAGCGGTGATGGTTGTCCATGAGCCGCACGCGGAACGCGTCGGCCGCGGACGCGTCCTTCTCGCGCACGAGTTCCGCCCACGGCCCGATCCAGGCGATCCAGTCGCCGGCGGTCGGGCTTCCCGGTCGCGTGTCGCGAAAGGAGACGACCACGCGACCGTCGGGCATCACCACGCCGACGTGCCGGTCTCCGACGAGATCGTCCGGCACCTCGCGGGGGGCGGTCCAGGTGCGACCTTCGTCAGAAGAGAACATCACGTGCGAGTTCATGCGGCGCCGGTTCTCGCGCAGGAACATCGCCAGCGTCGCGCCGTCGGGCGAGCGGATCACGCCCGGCTCGCAGAGGTGGATCTCGCTGCCGGTCCACAGTTCGCGAGGCTCGCCCCATGTCAGGCCGCCGTCGCTCGACCGCGTCTCGAACAGGCGGAACGCGCCGGCCTTGCCGCCGTTCTCCTGCGGACGGAAGAAGCGTCCGTCGTCGTGGAAGTAGGCCGCGTGGGTGCCGTCGGCGAGCGCGACCACCGAGCTCATCGCGACGATCCCGCCGAAGTCGCCGATCGGCTCGAGCGGCGACCAGGTCGCGCCGTCGTCGTCGGAGTACGCGCGGCGGATCGGATGCAGACCCGAGAAGACGACGAGCCGCTTCGTGCCGTCGCGCGGGTCGACGAGACGGTGGATCGTCGGCGTCTCTTGGCTGGTCGCCCAGTTCTCGGGAACCGGCAGGCGGTCGGACCAGGTGAGCCCGCCGTCGTCGCTTCGCTTCAGGCAGATCGCGCCGCGGCCGTGGCCCTTCGGATAGACCGCGATCATGGTGCGCCCGTCTTCCAGAAGCACCGTGGTCGGATGCCCGAGGTACTGGCCGGCCTCACGGTCGACGACGACCTGCCGCGCGGTGTCGCGGGCGAGATCGAACTGCGGCATGCCGCCCGCGTCGTCGACGGTGCCGACGGCGATCGGCGACGCGAAGGCGATCGCCAGCGAAGCGAGCCACGATGCGGTCGCGACGGCGAGGCGAGTGCGAGCAAGTGGCGGAAAGGACGGGCTGGATGCGTGCATAGCGCGAGTCTACGGGCAGCGGCGGAGGCGGCCCGACGCCGTCCGCGTTCGTCGAGCGTTCGTCGAGCGATCACCGATGAACCGATCGACGTTCGTCGGCCTCGATGGATGTCCCTGTCCAGTGCGGCGAAGGAGGGACCTGCGATTCAAGGTCCATGCGGCGGGTGCCTCGCGATCGCCACCGAGGAGCCTGCCGCGAAGCACGGCTCACCGCGTCGGGCGATCCGCAGCGACCCAGCCCTGCGGCGGCGACTCGCGTGCTCCGTATGATCCGCCGGTCCATGGCCGGCACGCACCACCTTGCGCTCTACTCCGGTTCCTTCGACCCGATCACGCTCGGGCACCTCGACGTGCTCGAGCGGGCGCGGGGGCTCTTCGACGAGATCGTCGTGGCGATCGGCCGCAACCCCGACAAGGAGCCGCTCTTCTCGATCGCCGAGCGCGTGGGCATGGCGAAGTCGCTCGTCGCGGAACTGCTTCGCAACGAGCCTCGGGGCGCGACGGTCCGGGTCGAGACCTATCAGGGGCTCACCGTCGACTTCGCCCGCGAGGTCGGCGCGTCGGCGCTCCTACGAGGCATTCGTCATGCGAGCGATCTCGCGTCGGAGTGCCAGCTCGCGATCACCAATCGTCAGGTCGCAGGCGTCGAGACGGTCTTCCTCGTGACCGGCGAGGCCTACGCCTACACCAGTTCGAGCCTCATCAAGCAGATCGCGGCGCTCGGCGGCGACCTCGATCGGCTCGCCTCGATGGTGCCGCCGCTCGTGCTCGAGGCGCTTCGCGCCAAGCGCCGCGATCCCCACAATCCCCTCGGGCGACTCGCCCGCAACGGGCCGGAGGAGTGATCGCCAGGTCGCGATCGCCGCATCGGTCCCTCGCCTGAAGCCTCTCCAAACGCATGAGCGTCACCTTCCGCATCCTCTCGATCGGCGCCCTCGGCTCGCATCCGCTGTGGAACGAGCGCACCACGCAGCGGCCCGACCACGCGACCACGACGCTGATCGCCTCGGGCGACGCGAGGATCATCGTCGATCCGTCGCTGCCGCCGCAGATCCTCGAGGCCCGCATGAAGGAGCGGACCCCGATCCGGCCCGACGAGGTGACGCACGTCTTCCTCACCTCGTTCCATCCGATCCGCCGCCGGGGGCTCGCGCTCTTTCCCAACGCGAAGGTCATGCTCGATGGCCGAGAGCGCGATGCCCTCGAGGGTTCGCTGCGGTCGAAACTTGCCGAGGCCCAGCACGCCGGCGACGAGGAACTCGAGCGCACGCTGCGGGACGAACTGGCGACCCTGCTTCGCTGCGAGCGGGCGCCCGATCGGCTCGCCGAGGGTGTCGATCTCTTCCCGCTTCCCGGCGACACGCCGGGCACCTGCGGGCTGCTGCTCGCGCTGCCGGGTCAGACCGTGCTCGTCTGCGGCGACGCGGTCGCGAGCGCGGAGCATCTCGAGCGCGGCATGGTGCTGCCGCACGCCCACGACGTCGAGCAGGCGCGGGCCTCGTTCATGGAGGCGGTCGAGATCGCGGACCTGCTCGTCGCCGGCCGCGACAACCTGCTCGTCAACCCGATGCGGCGGTACTGAGCCGAGTCGCGCGGCCTGCCGCGAGACGCCTCAACGCAGCGGAATCGGCACGATCTGCTCGGTTCCGTCGGGTCCGACCACGTTGAGCAGCAGATCGCGGATCCGCATGCCGCGGCCCATCTGCAGGAAGATCCGGCCGGTGCGGGTGTAGAAGTCGTCGAGGTTGCCGATCGGTTGGCTCATGACCCCGACGATCACCGTGCCCTCGGGCATCGCCTCCTGCAGCATCGAGTCGTCGGCGACGTCGAGCACGACGACGCCGCGGCGGTAGGGCACGCCGAGCCGGGTCGCGTGCGACTCGCTGTGCGTGTCGAGCCGGCGAAGGCCCATCTGGCGAAGCCCGCGCACGATGCCCTCGTTGTTGATCTCGGGCGCGAGCCGATCGAGCACGATCTCGAGGACGAGGTTCGCGTGCGTCCCGGCCATGCGGTCGCCGCGCCAGATCTCGAAGGCGACCTTGTCGCCCGGACGCCGCGAGCTGATGAGCGCCGGCACGAGTTCGCGGCTCGTGACGCGCTGCCCGTCGATCGAGACGATCACGTCGCCCGGGCGAAGCCCGCCGCGATCGGCCGGACCGTCGGTGGTGACCGCGGTCACGAGCGCGCCGCTGCCGCGGAAGTTCTCCGAGACGAAGGCCAGATCCGGATCGCGGTTCGCGACCGCTTCGGCGACCTCGAGCGGGGCGACGCTCACGCCGAGAAAGCCCTTGGCGACCTCGCCGGTGCCGATCAGCTGATCGACCACCGACTCGATCATGTCCATCGGGATCGCGAGGCCGATGCCCGCGAACTGCCCCTGGCCCACCGCGTTGCCGCGGCCGGTCGCGATCGCGGTGTTCATGCCGACCACGCGGCCGCGCACGTCGGTGAGCGGACCGCCCGAGTTGCCGGGATTGATCGCGGCATCGACCTGGATGAAGTTCTCGTAGTCGATGTCCTCGAGGCCCGCGATGCGGCCGAGACCCGACACGATGCCCTTCGACATCGAGAAGCGGAAGTCGAACGGGCTGCCGAACGCGAAGACCATGTCGCCCTGCTCGAGCGAGTTGCTGTCGCCGCGGGCCGCCGGATGCACCAGCGCGCCGTCGACCCGCACGACCGCGATGTCGGTGCGGAGGTCCATTCCGACGAGTTCGGCCTCGTGGGTCGAGCCGTCGTGCAGCTGGATCTGGATGCGGCTCGCGCCGTCGATCACGTGGGCATTGGTGACGACGTGGCCGTCCGCGTCGTAGATCCAGCCCGAGCCGGTCGAGAGATACGGCTGCATGCCGGCGCGGCTCGCGAGCCGACCGCTCGTGCTGACGTGGACGACCGAAGGCTCGACCGCCCGCGCGATGTCGCGATAGGCCTGGTTGAGTTCGTCGAGGATCGTGCCGCCGGAGAGCCGCTGCGAGGCCTGGACGATCTCGCGCTCGGTGCCGGCGTGGCCGATGCGGCGAACCGCTTCAGGGGCGGCGAAGAGGACCGCCGCCGCGGCGCCGGCCACGAGAAGGCTCGGCATCCAGTGGATCGAGGAGGCTTGGCGATCGGAGGACTTGGTGCTCATGGCTTCGGAACTCCGTCGAGACGCAGGGGTTTCGGATCGACTCAGGTCACAACGACTGGGGTGATTCGGATGTTCGCGTCCGCGGCACGAACGCAAGGTCGCGAGCGATCCGAGTCGCCGCCTCGCGGACCTTCGCGTCCCCCGGCGGGACGGATTCTCGGTCGGAGCGCCTCGGTCGGATCCCGCCGATTCGGATCCCGTTCATTGGGAGGATCGCCCGCGCGGTTGCGGCGGACGTGTCGACAGGCCGGCCACGCCGGTTGATCCCGGCGATCGACCCACGTTGCCTTCGCTCACAAGGGGACCAAGACGATCGTTCAGCCGCGGTTTCGAAACGCGGCCCGCTCGGCGTCGGACATGAGGTAGGGGTGCTCGCCGAGATCGCCACGCGACACGCGGTCGCACCAGGTCGAGGCGGCTTGAACGATCGCGTCGCCGATCCTCGCCGCCGGCGCGGCGAAGGCGGGTTGCCAGTCGGTCAAGCCGAGGAGGTCCTGCAGCACCACGACCTGCCCGTGGCAGGCGGTTCCCGCGCCGCAGCCGATCACCGGCAGGGAACTCTGCGCGACGATCGCCTCGGCGACCTCCGCGGGGCATGCTTCGACAAGCAGCATCGCGGCGCCCGAGGCCTCGAGGATCCGGGCGTCCTCGACCAGTTCGCGCGCCTTCTCTGCGGTCTTGCCGGCCGCCCAGTAGCCGCCGTGCAGCCGGGTGTGCTGCGGCCGCGAGCCGACGTGGGCGACGACGGGAATGCCCGCCCGGCTCATCCGCTCGACGAGCGAGGCGTGATGGCGATCGACTTCGAGCTTCACCGCGTCGGCGTGGCCTTCGGTCATGAAGCGCCCCGCGTTGCGGACCCCCTCGGCCTCGTCGGCGCCGTAGGAAAGGAAGGGCATGTCCGCGAGGACGAAGCGGCTCGGCGCGCCTCGCTTGACCGCGGCGGTGATCGTCACCATGAAGTCGAGCGGCGCGTGGATCGTCGCGGGATGACCGAGGATCACCTCCGCGGCGGTGTCGCCGACGAGGAGCATCGGGACGCCGGCCCGCTCGAGCCATCGCGCGGTGGTGGCGTCGTAGCAGGTGAGGCATGCGAACTTGACGCCTTCGCGGCGCCACTTCGCGATGGTTCGGATCGAGACCGTCGCAGGAGCCTCGGTGGAGGCGGAAGCGCTCGGAAGCGCCGGGGAGGACTCGGGCCGGGTTGGCGTGGCGGACATGCGACGAGTGTACGTCGCGCGTCCGCGCCGGATTCGGGTGGCGCCGACGCCCGGAGCGCCGCTACCATCGCCGCCCCGATGGTCGGACCCGCCTACCCAACCTCCCCCGGCGCCGCCGGCGAGCCGCTCCTTCAGGTCGTCGATCTGAAGACCCACTTCCCGATCCGCCGTGGGTTTCTCCAGCGGGTGGTCGGCCATGTGAAGGCGGTCGACGGCGTGAGTTTCCGGCTTGCGAAGGGCGAGACTCTCGGGCTCGTCGGGGAGTCGGGCTGCGGCAAGACGACCGTCGGCAGGACGCTCCTGCGGCTGATCCCCGCGACCTCGGGCCGGGTCGTCTACAAGGGCGAGTCGGTCTTCGATCAGCCGGCGGCCGAGATGCGCCGGCTGCGTCGCGAGATGCAGATCATCTTCCAGGACCCCGCGGGCAGCCTGAATCCACGCATGCGGGTGGCAAGCATCGTCGGCGAGCCGCTCGAGGTGCACGGGCTTGCCAAAGGCGAGGAACTGCGCGACCGCGTCGAGAACCTGCTCGTGCGGTGCGGGCTCTGGAAGACGGCGGCGGACCGCTATCCGCACGAGTTCAGCGGCGGGCAGCGGCAGCGGATCGGCATCGCGCGGGCCCTGGCCCTCGAGCCCAAGCTCATCGTCTGCGACGAGCCGACCTCGGCGCTCGACGTCTCGATCCAGTCGCAGATCCTGAACCTCCTCAAGGATCTCCAGGACGAGTTCGGCCTGTCGTATCTCTTCATCAGCCACGACATGGCGGTGATCCACCACATCTGCGATCGCATCGCGGTGATGTACGACGGCAAGATCGTCGAAGAGGGCGACCGCGAGGAGATCATCGAGCGGCCCAAGCATCCCTACACGCAGGCGCTCCTCTCGGCGGTGCCCGAGGCGAATCCTCGCCGCGAGCGGAAGCGGATCAAGTACGAAGGGATGCGGATGTGACCGGGCCGAGTCCTGCGAGCCCGCGCATCGTGAAGCTCCTCATCGGGGGATTCGTGTTCGCGGCGATCGCGGTGACGATCTGGGGCTTCTTCGTCGTCGGCGATGCGAAGCGCACCGCTGCGCAGACCGACCGCGAGGTCCGGGCCGCGGCGTGGCTGCTGCTGGTCGCGGCGGATCGGGCCGGCGCGATGCCCGACTCGCAGGAGGCACTGCTCGAGGCGGCGGCGGTCCCAATGCCGTCCTCGATCGCCGGCGATGCGGACTTCCGCTGGCCGGCGAAGGCGATCGACGCGGGCCTCGAGCCGGGCGAGGAGGCCGTCGACTGGAGCGAGGCGTTCGATCGGGTGCGGGTCGTCTTCGCCGAGGACCGGCCGCCGCGGGTCACCGTGGTCGGCCTGCCCACCCGCAACGGCACGCTCGACGAGGTCAACGCCTGGATCGAGGCGTGGGCGGAGTCCAACGCCGACGCCGCGGCGCGGTAGGGTCCGCGGGAGACTCGAAGGAGCGAGCGAGATGCCGACCGAACAGACCCGCGAAGCCCGTCCGAAGGAGCCCGTCGAGATCGAGGCGTCCGCCCCGATGCGGCGCGTTCCGCACGAGTCGCCGATGCGCGACGCGATGGACGGCGCGGCGCGGTGGGAGATCCCCGTCGACGAGCACGGCTTCGTCGCGCTCGTCGACTGCATGCCGCGGCTCGTGCCGGAGGGGCAGACCGCCGACAGCGCGATCGTGCAGGCGGCGCGGGTCTCCTACGGACAGGGCACGAAGAAGGTGAACGAGGACCGCGGGCTCATCCGCTACCTCATGCGGCATCGGCACTCGACGCCGTTCGAGATGCTCGAGTTCAAGTTCCACGTCTCGATGCCGGTCTTCGTGGCGCGACAGTGGATCCGCCATCGCACCGCGAACGTCAACGAGTACTCCGCCCGCTATTCGATCGTGCCGGATCGCTTCTGGCGTCCGACCGTCGACAGCGTCCGCATGCAGTCGAAGACCAACCGCCAGGGCGGCGAGGAGCCGATCGAGGCGGGCACCGCGGAACGATTCCTCGAACTGCTCGACAAGGCCGAGGCGAACTATCGCGAGTACCTCGCGCTGACCGAGCAGGGGGTCGCTCGCGAGCTGGCCCGGGCGGCGCTGCCGGTGAGCGTCTTCACCGAGTGGTACTGGAAGTGCGACCTGCACAACATCCTGCACTTCCTCTCGCTGCGGATCGATCCGCATGCACAGCGCGAGATCCGCGTGTACGCCGAGGCGATGTACCGGATGATCAAGGAGATCGTTCCGCTCACCTGCGAGGCGTTCGAGGACTATCGCCTGCACGCGATGCACCTCACTCGACTCGAGATCGAGGCGATCCGCACCGGCGAGCCCTTGGCGACGGAGAACCGCCGCGAACAGGACGAGTGGGCGGCGAAGCGGGCGAGGCTCGGCCTTGGTTGACGGCGTCGCAACCTGCCGGAGGCTCGTCGCGGCGAGGCGTCCGCTGCTCGCGGCCGCGGCGCTGCTTTCGCTCGTCGGCATCGCCGGCTGCCGACAGTTCCCCTACGAGCCTCAGAAGGCCGGCTCCGCGTATCCGTTCTTCCTGCCGACCGGCCCGACGGAGCGCATTCAGGTCTTCAGCGACGGCATCACGCTCGAACTCGTGAACGCGAGCGGCCGGTCCTTCCGCGACTTCGACCTGTGGGTGAACCAGCGCTACAGCCGCTTCGTCGAGCGGCTCGACGCAGGGCAGACCCTTCGACTTCCCGTCGACACCTTCTGGGATCACCTCGGCGAAGGCCCGCAGACCGGCGGCTTCTTCGCCTCGGCAGCGCCGACGCCGATCGCGCTCGTGCAGATCCAGGTCGACGAGGTCTCGCCGCTGGTGGGCCTGATCTCGGTGCCGAATCCGCAGGAGACGCCCTGACGCGCGACCCGCGTCGCGCGGATCGCGCGCGGAGACGGTTCGCCGAAGCGGCCCGCCGATGAGGTGCCTGCTCGCGGATGGGCTGGCGTCGAATCGGCGGTCACTTCCGCGGAGCATGCACTCCGAACACGCGGTTCGACCGGAGGCTCGCGGTCGCGGGTTCAGGTTGCGTCGATTGTCGGGCGATCGACCGTGGGCAACCTACGCGTTCAAGCGACCTCGACGTCGAAGTCGATGGACGCGAGATGCGTCATCACCTGCTCGTCACGCTCGCCGTGCTCGCGTCGGTCCGGTTCGCCGGCTGCGCGTCGGCGCCGAAGCCGCCCGAGGATCCGGGCATCTCGATGCAGGTGACCGCGATCCGCAAGGGCGGCGACGGTGTGCTGGTGACCACGCAGTTCACCGATCGAGACGGCACGGTTCTGGCCGCGCCTCAGGTGCTCGCGACGGTCGGCGAGGACGCGATCGTCTCGATCGCCGGCGGCGATCCGTCGATCGAGGTGGTCGTGCAGAGCCGCACTGAAGGCCGGCTGGCGATCGTCGAGGTGGCCGCGACGGTTCGCTACGCAGACGGGCGAACCGCTTCGCCGGTTGCGAGCCTCAGCACGTCGTGGGGCCTCGAGTCGCGCAGCGGCCGGTAGGCGCCGGTCGCACCACCACGCATCGCGTTCGGCGCGGCGGTCGTCGCTACAGTCGCCGCTTCCACCGGGAACCCCGCGAATGAGCACCCCCCTCGAACCCACGCGCCCCGCCTCCGAGCCGATCTTCGAGGAGCTCGGCCTCGTCCGCGACGCGCAGAACCTCTTCCATCAGACGATCGATCAGGTGCTCGTGGCCTCGGATCTCGTGGGTCTCAAGCACCATCAGCGGATCATCCTCGCCGAGCCCAAGAACGAGATCATGGTGCACTTCCCGGTGCTCATGGACGACGGTCACCACCGGCTCTTCAAGGGCTATCGCGTCCAGCACAACAACGCGCTCGGTCCCTACAAGGGCGGCATCCGCTACCACCCGCGGGTCTCGCTCGACGACGTCAAGGCCCTGGCCGTTCTCATGACCATGAAGTGCTCGCTCGCGCGGCTGCCCTTCGGAGGCGCGAAGGGCGGCGTCAAGGTCAACCCTCGGGAACTGAGCGAGGACGAACTTCGTCGCGTGACGCGCCGCTTCTGCTCGGCGATCAGCCATCAGATCGGGCCGCACTACGACATTCCCGCCCCCGACGTCGGCACCGACGCGCAGATCATGGCGTGGTTCGCCGACACCTACGCGCAGATGACTCCCGAGCATTCGCGCCAGGACGTGCAGGGCGTCGTCACCGGCAAGCCGGTCGCCTTCGGCGGATCGGTCGGCCGAGAGAAGGCGACGGGGCAGGGGCTTGTCGACGTGCTCGAGGCGATGCTGCCCGAGCTCGGCCTCGACGCCTCGAAGATCGCGTTCAGCCTGATCGGCTACGGCAACGTCGGCTCGTGGACGGCGAAGCTCCTCTGCGAGCGCGGCGCGCGGCTCGTGGCGGTCCTCGACCACACCGGCGCGATCCGCGAGGACCGCGGGCTCGACGCGCGGCGCCTCGACGAGCATGTGCGGCGGCACGGCGGCGTCGCGGGCTACTCGGCGGCGACGGCGATCGACGAGAGCACGTTCTATTCGACCGAGGTCGACGTCTTCATTCCCGCCGCGCTCGAACAGATGATCGATGCGGCGAAGGCCGCGCAGATCCGGGCGACCGTGGTCGCCGAGGCGGCGAACGCGCCGACCACGCCCGAGGGCGACGCGGTGCTCCTGCAGCGGGGCATCGAGGTGCTGCCGGCGATCCTCTGCAACGCGGGCGGCGTCACCGTCTCCTACTTCGAGTGGGTGCAGAACCGCAGCGCAACCATGTGGTCGGCCGCGGAGGTCGACGAGGCGCTCCGCCGGCACATGCAGGCCGCCGCCGCGCGGACCCGCGAGGCCCGTGCCCGCTACGACTGCGATCTCCGCACGGCCGCCTATGCCGCGGCGTGCGAGCGGATCGGCGAGGTCTACGACCTTCGCGGCGTCTTCCCCTGACCGGCACGAGGTTCTTGGTTCGTTGCGAGGCCCCAGTTGCGTCTCCGACGCCTCTCGCCGCGTCGTCCGCCGCCGCAAGCGGGACCGTTCAAGGTGGCGAAGCGGACCCCTCCCGCGCGATCAAGCGTGACGGAAACGTCTGAACGGATGCGAAGTCGGTTACAAATGGTCCGGGAGGCGTTGCCTCGATGACGGACGCGCGACATGGCCCAAGGCGAGTCCCCGGCGAAGCCGACGGGGATCGCCTCGAGCGGTTCGAACGCGATCTGATCGCCCGGCTCGCGAGAATCGAGTCGAGGCTTGACGCGCTCGAGGCGACCGGATCGACCCTCGGCGAGTCGACGAGTCCCGCCGATCGCGCCGCGATGCGGAGCGATCAGATCGCGGCTTCATCGGACGATGCGGCCAAGCCAGCGGGCGAGGGCTCCCTCGCGGTTTCGCCGCCTGCTCCGCCACCGCCACCACCTCCGCCAGCGCATGCGCCGGTCGGCCGGTCCGTCGCCGCAGCGGGTTCGGCGGACGGCCGCGACATCGACCGCTCGCCGGTGCCAGCCGCGACCGCATCGGCGCCGCCGACTTCACCGCCTGCCATCGGGGGGCGGGGCGACCTGAGCCGACGGCGCGAATCCGCTCCGGATTCGGCGACCCACCGGCTCGAGCGACTGGTCGGAGGAAGCGTCACCGCGTGGATCGGCGCGCTCATCATCGCCGGCGGGGCGGCGATCTTCGTCACCTACGCCTTCCGCGAGGGGTGGATCGGTCGCCTCGGACCGACGGCTCGCTTCTCCATCGCGACCGCCGTCGCGCTGACGCTCCTGCTCGTCGGCGAACTGGTGCGGACGCGCCGCGGCGCCTTCGCAGCCGCGGGCTTCTCGATCGCCGGCATCGCCGGTCTCTTCGTCTCGGCGTGGTCGGCATCGGGTTCGGGCGGAGTGCTTGGTCCGACTGGGCTGCTCGTCTGCGGGGCGATCGCCGCAGGTCTCGGGGTGCTGGTCACCATTCGAAGCATGCGGGCGAGCGTCGGCGTGGTCGCGATGGTCGGCGGCTACGTCGTTCCGCTCCTCACGCGGGAACCGGTCACGCCCTTGATCGGCGGCATCTATCTCTCGCTGCTGCTCGCGGCGGCTCTCGGCACGAGCCTGCGAGGGGAGCGGTTGCGCCCGTTGCGGGTGACCGCACTGATCCTGCACACGCCGCTGGCGATCTTCTGGATCGCCGCGTGTCTTCGCACGGGCCACTCGCTGCAGGCGTTGGCCTTCGCCACGATCTGGTGGGCGGCGTTCTGCGGCGAAGCATGGATGGCCGCCGTGCGTGGGCAGAGTGCCCGCCTCAACGCGGTCACCTTGCTCTCCGCGTCCTTCGCCTTCGCGGCGATCTCGGCGGTCCCGCTCGCCCGCGTCGGTCGCGGCTCGGGCGATCCGATGAGCTGGGTGCCGGTCCTGCTCGGCGCGGCGCTCGTCGGTTGGGCGACGCTGTTCTCGCCGATCAGGCTCTGGGAAGGCACCGAGCAGCGCAAGCAGGAGGGAGTCGATCCGACATCTTCACCGGATGGATCCGCGGACGCGGCGGATCGAGAGGGTGCGTCGGTTGCGGCAGCCTCGCGAGCCTTGGAACTCTTCGCGATCGCGGCGTGGGGCGCCGGCGGTTCGCTCGTGGCGCTCGGCCTCGGCGCGATCGTCTCCTCAACCGTCGCGTTGACGCTCGCGTGGGCGGTGATCGCCGTCGGCGCCGTCGAACTCGCGCGACGGACCGCGCGAGTCGGCGTCGCCGTCTACGGACTTGCCGTCGGCGTGCTCGCCGCGATCTCCGCAACGAGCCTGGTGGTGACGCTCATGAGCGCCACCCGGACGCCATCCGGCCAGCCCATGGGCATCCCCGGGGGCGGCGGCTGGCTGCTCCTCCTGCGCCTCGAGTCGCTGGTGGTGCTCGCCGCGTCGCTGGCATCGCTCGCGTGCGCCCTTCGCTGGCCGGTCGCGGCGCCGGGCGGTTCATGGAGTCGCTCGCTGCTCTTCGGCGAGTCCCGCGGTGCCGACGCCGTGGGAAGTCATGACGCGGTGGCAGCGACGATCTTCGGTTTCGCTGTCCTGTGGGGTCTCGGCAGCCTCACGGTCGGAGGCTCCTGGAGCGCCGTGGCGTTGATGCTCATCGCGTTCACGCTGCTCGCGGCGCTGGGCCCTCAGGTCCGCCGCCAGGGCGGTGCCGCCACGGCGGTGGCTTCCTTGGCGTTTCCCGTCCTGGCGTGGGTCGTGGTGGCGGGATCGAGGCAGTCGCTGGCGGCTCCGGCAGGCGCCTGGGCGTGGGCGGGGCTCGGCTGGGGCGATCGCACGCTGGTCGCCCTCGCGATCGCCACGGTGGCCTGGATCGCCGCGTGGCGAGTGCCGCGCACCCTGTGGGGGCGACTGTTGCTCGTGACGGTCGGCGCGGTGATCGTGGGTCTCGCCGGCACGTTCGATCTGCGTTGGTCCGTGCGCGGCGGCGACTGGTCCACTCGCCTGCTGGCCGGGCAGGCGATCTCGCTGATCTGGGTCGCGGTCGGCGCCGCCATCGCGTCGCGAACCCGCCTCGTCGGTGGCGCCTCCGCCGTGTTCCCGGGGGGACTCGCGGCACTGGGTGGAGCGCTGTGGTGGATCTGGCTGACCGCCGCCGACTCGCGATCGATCGCGCCAGGCTGGGTCTGGGCCTGGTCGGTTCCGATCTCCGCGGCCGCGGTGGTTGCGGGCCTGCTGCTCACCATGTGGCTGGTTCGCACCGGGATGCCGAATGGCGAAGCGAGTCGGGACGAAGGCGACCTTTCGCGGCGCGAGCCGGTCTCGATCGCCGATGGCCGCGAGGAGCTTTCGCTCCGGATCGTGCTGTCCGCCGCCGCGATTCTCGTGATCCTGGCCGCCGGCCACCGCGAGATCGTCGGCTTCGTCGATGCTGCATGGGAATGGTCGCCGCCGAGCGGGACGGAGGGCGCGGCCTACCGCAGCGTCCGCGGGGCCGCGACGAGCGTCTGGTGGGGGCTCTTCGGCGCGGGGCTGGTGGCGGCAGGCTTCCGAGCGTCGGTCGCGGCGGGCGGCGTCGGGCGCTCGATGCGCTACGGCGGGCTGGCGCTTCTGGGAATCACCGCCGCCAAGTTCGCCACCGTCGACCTGTGGACCGCCGGCACCCTTGCCCGCATCGGCGCGATGTTCGCGGTGGGGATGCTCTTGATCGGAGTCAGCGTGCTCTACGCCCGGCTGAGCCGCTCGATCGGCGTGTCGACGGACGCCGTGTCCGACCCCGGGTCCGGGCCGGTTTGACGCCAATCGTCCGGTCGCCGCTTGCAGCGTCCGAGAACCGACGCATGCTTGCGGCAACGCCTCGGCAGATCGCCTCGGTCGGCCGAGCGCGGAGGATCGAGGCGGAACTCGAACGGACCTGGGAGGGTCGGGAATGAAGGCGATCGGAACCGGACTTGGCCTCGCGTTGATCACCAGCGCTGCGGCGGTGCCTTCGGCGCTCGGAGAGATGGTGCTCGTCGAGATCGCCGGCACCGTCGAGTTCAACCAGGTCACCGCGCCGCCGATCGGATCGCTCACCGCCGGAACCGCGGTGGTGCTCTCGTTCCTCGTCGACAGCGACGACTTCGCGAACAGCCCGACCTACCCGACCCGCGGCTACGTGATCGATCAGGCGTCCTTCTCGCTTGCGGGCGGGGGCGTCTCGGTCGGCCTGCAGTCGCCGTTTCCGGACGGCGAGGTTCCTTACTTCGTCATTCGCAACGACGATCCCGCGGTCGACGGATTCTTCATCGCGCGGAGCGTCGACTTTCCGATCGGCGTGCCGCTCGGCCAGACGGGCGTCTTCGGGACCTTTTCGCAGGACTTCTCGGTGACCTACGGCGGCGGCCTGCTCGAGTCGCTCGACATCCTCGACGCGGTCGGCACGTACGAGTACGCCGGATTGAAGGGCTACAACTGGACGATCGACGACGGGCCGTTCAGTCCGATGTCGATCGGGTTCGAGTCGATCACGATCAGCGTGGTGCCGGCCCCGGCGACGGTGGCGATGCTGCTCTTGGGCGGAGCCTTCGGTCGCCGCCGCCGCTGATCGATCGGGATCGGCTCGCCGACGGTCGACCGATCAGCCGGCCGACGCCTCGTCGAAGATCACCGCGATCCACGCGAAGAAGACCAGGAGGTGCACCAGCCCCTGCAGGGCGTTCACGCGCCCGCGGGTCAGGTTGATCGCCGAAAGCAGCAGCGTGATCGCAAGGAGCACGATGTAGGGCGGCTCGAGCCCGAGCTCCGGCGAGATTCCGGTGATCCATCGGAAGACCATGATCGCGGGAACGGTCAGGCCGATCGTCGCGAGCGCCGAGCCGAGCAGCACGTTGATCGTCCGCTGCATGTCGTTCGATCGTGCGGCGCCGATCGCCGCGAGGCCCTCCGGCGCGAGCACCAGGAAGGCGATCAGCACGCCGCCGAGCGGAGCCGGCATGTAGAGCGCGTCGAGCATGCCGTATACGCGCGGCCCGAGGCCTTCCGCGAGTCCGACCACCACGATCAGGGCGATCACGAGGATGACCGACGAGACGACGATCGCACGGCGATTCGGAGTCGCCGCGTGATGATGCGTCTCCGCCACGATGGGTGGAGGGCCGGCCGAGGCATGCACCGGCGCGACCTCCTCTTGAAACGCGAAGAACTCCCGATGCCGCGAGGTCTGAAGCCACAGGAAGGCGAGATAGACGACGAGCGCCGCGGCGCCGACGAAGATCTCCATCGGATCGCTCATCCATCCACCCTCCTGCGATCGGGTGAATCGCGGCAGCACGAGGGTGATCGCCGCGAGCGCGACGATCAGCGGCACGTAGGCCGCCGAGGACTGCAGGTTGAAGACCTGCTCGCGGCGCAGCAGGCCCCCCACGAGGAGCGCCGTGCCGATCAGTCCGTTCAGGATGATCATCAGCACCGCGAACATCGTGTCGCGGACGACGACCGCCTCGTCCTCCGACGTGGCGTGCAGCATGATCGCGCAGATCGCCGCGACCTCGATGGTGATCGCGGAGATCGTCAGGACGATCGTGCCGATCGGCTCGCCGAGCAGTTCCGCGAGGTGGTCCGCATGGGCCATCGCACGGAACGCGGCCAGCAGGATCGACGCGACGATCCAAAGGCTCCAAGCGACCCCGGCGGCGCTGGCGACGGGAAACTCCGGTGCGAGGCCCGCGAAGGTCGCGACGGCGGTGAGCAGACCCGGAAGGATCAGCAGGTCGCGAAGGATCGACTGGCGACCGATGGTGACGCCGTGGCTCGGCATGGGGCCGGAGGATACGGCGGGTTCGGTCGATGGGGGACCTGCCGATCTCGCATCGACGGCGGCGGGCGACCGTTGCGGCCTTGCGGGAGCGTGTCTCGCCGGCTGCGACCGTGTCGGTCTACGCTTCGCCTCCATGAACCGACTTCGCTCGATCGCCGCGGCGTGTCTCGTCCTCTTCGCCGTCTCCTGCAGCGAGCCGATCGATCCGGCGGCGCCGCCGTTCCGGGCGATCGCCTTCGACGAGGCGATCGAGGAGGCCGGTCGCGACGGCAAGATCGTCTTCCTCGACTTCTACGCGACCTGGTGCCCGCCATGCCGTCGTCTCGATGCGGTGACCTGGAAGGACCCTGAGGTCGCCGCGTGGCTCGAGGCGAACGCGATCCCGCTCAAGATCGACGCCGAGCGGAACACGGCGCTCGCCGAGCGGTTCATGGTCGAGGCGTATCCGACGCTGGTCTTTCTCGATCCGTCGGGACGAGAAGTGCGACGCGTGCTCGGCTTCCGCGACCCGCAGGCGTTCCTCAACGAGGCGAAGACTGCCCAGACTGCGGCGATTCCCGCGTCGACCGCGGGGTGAGCCCGGTCTGTAATGCCGCGGATTCGGACGACGCGTGAGGCGTTCACCTGCACCTTGTTTCGATTGGACCCTTTGTGGGGCGAAGGTGCGGCGGAACGCAAACCGCGACGGCACACTGGAAGTTCTCAAGTGAGCGGGTGAAGGATCGAGACGAGGGCTCTCGCCGTTCCTCCCGCGACCTCGGTCTCGTTCCTCTCACCACCCATGCTCCTCATGCCCGCCATGTCGTCGCCGCTCGCTGCCGTCGAGGATGGCCGCTGGGTGTTGGGTCTGGGCGATCCGACTCCGATGGGCTGGGCGACCGTGGGCGGCTATCTGTTGGCCGCGGTGCTCTGCCTGCTCTGGGCGAAGCCATCCGGAGCGGGGCGACTGCTTCCGTTGACGCTGACTCTCGCGATGACCGTGCTTGCCGCGAACAAGCAGCTGGATCTGCAGAGCCTCCTCACGGAGATCGGTCGCGACACCGCGAAGGCAGAGGGCTGGTACGAGGATCGCCAGACCTTCCAGACGATCTTCATCGCCGCCATCGCAGGCGTCGCTGGGCTTGGATTCGTGGTGTCGCTCTGGATACTCCGCCGTCGCTGGCGAGAGAGCACGTTGGCGCTCATGGGCGTCGCGTTCCTCCTTGCCTTCGTCGTGGTGAGGGCCGCCTCGTTCCACCACGTCGATCAAGGCCTCGGCGAGACCTGGGTCGGCCTTCGCTTCAACTGGATCCTCGAACTCGGCGGCATCCTGCTCGTGGGCGTCGGTTCGCTCGTCGGATGGAGGGTTCGCCGCGCCGAGGCGAGCAAGAGCCGCAAGCCGCTTGGGGCACTCAACGCGGACCTTGATTCGGTGAAGGACGACGCCTCGTCTTCCAGCGAAGTCGCCATCGTCGCCGCCGTCGAGACGCCTCCGAAGCCCGTCCGTCCAGCGCGATCGATTGCGCTCGAGGGGTTCGTGGTGCGTCCGATCCGAATCTCGGAGGGACCTCGGGCTCGTCGCGCCGAGCCCGATCGCCCGGCAGCGCCGCCGCGCGTGGTGTCCTGAGACTCGCTCCGAAGGGACTTCGCGGGTCGGTGGGCCGATGCCCCGGTATCGTGGCGCCATGGCCACCCCGAAGCAGCGCGCCACGCGCGTCACCGCCGAACGCACCACGCCCGCCGACGGCGCGATCCTGCACCTCGATCGCTGGATCCGCGAGAACCGCAAGAATCTCAAGCCGCCGGTGAGCAATCGCCAGCTCCTCACCGCCAGCAAGGACGCGATCGTCTTCGTATCCGGCGGGCCGAACACCCGCAACGACTACCACGTCAATCCGACCGAGGAGCTCTTCTACCAGTTGAAGGGCGACATCGCGGTTCGGGTGCGGCCGCTCGACGGCAGCGAGCCGCAGGACGTGGTGATCCGCGAGGGCGAACTCTTCCTCCTTCCTCGATGGGTGCCGCATCGCCCGCAGCGGCCCGCCGGCACGTTGGGCCTGATCATCGAGTTCCCGCGGCCGAAGGGCGAGAAGGATGCGCTTCGCTGGTACTGCCCGAAGTGCGATGAACTCGTGCACGAGGCGTCGTGGCGTCTGAAGAAGATCGACGAGGACCTCAAGGTGATCATGGAGGGCTTCTGGGGCGGACCCGCGAAGCGTCGCACCTGCAAGGCGTGCGGGCACGTGATCGAGCGGGCAGGGGCGTTCAAGATGCCGTCCGCATCGACGGCGAAGCGATCTTCCTCCAAGGTTGCCAAGTCGGCCTCCGTGAAGGGTTCCAAGCACGCTTCCAAGAGGGCGGCGAGGAAGGCGACGAAGAGGTCGATCACTCGCCGATCCGGCGCCGCCCGCTGAGGGCATTGGTGCGATGAGCGACGTCGGCGACGAGGGGCCTCGCTGCGAACGTTGCGGCTATTCGCGGCGAGGGATTCGCCCGGGCCGTCCGTGTCCGGAGTGCGGGCTGGCAGCGTCACGTCGGGATCGCCGCCGCGGGCGCGACGTGCCGCGGCGCGTGCAGGACCTGCCATCGCCGCTGGTCCGGCGAGTGCGTCGCGCCGCGTGGATCGCGGCGATCGCCGCCGTGGCGTCGATCGTGTCGCGGGCGTCCAACCTCGTGGGCGTCGCGCCGGTCGATCCATGGGTCGGCGGCGCGATCGGCGTGGCGATCGAGTCGACGTGGGCACTCGGGGTCTTCCTGTTCGCAGCGCCGATCCAGGACGCCGAGGCGGTCGAGCGGGGGCTCGGGCCTCGCTCGGGACTGAGGCGAGCCGCCCGCTTCCTGCAGTTGGGATGGCCGCTAGGGGTGGTCCTCGATCGCGGCGGCGTGTTCTTCGCCGGCGGTCCGCTGGATCCGGTCCTCGAGTGGTCGGCGGTGGCGGCGTGGGCGATCGGATTCGCCGGGCTCGTCGTCCTCGCGGTGCTTCTCATCCGCTGGTCGGACTGGATGGAGAACGACGAGGCCTCGAAGTGGGCGCGTCTCTACCTCTGGTGCGTCGCTGGCGTGCCCGCCGCCGCGGTGCTCTTCGTGCTGCTCGGGGCGCTGATCGCGCCCTTCATGCTCGTCGCGGCGCTGCTGGGACTCGTGTGCGGGGGCGGGCTCGTCTTCCTGATGCCGCTCACGATCTTCTCGATCGCGCGGCAGCTCGATTGGGCGATCTCGTGGCAGGACCGACGGGCCGAGCGCGATGAGTCGCTGCGAGCAGAGGTCCGTCGGCGTCCTCCGGTCGCCGCGGCGATCAGGCGCGACGACGACGGCCCGCTTCCGCTCGTGTGACGTGCTCGCTCCGTCAGTCCGCCGTCGCGTTGTCGGCACCGCTGCCGGCGGCGTTCGAGACGATGGGCCGCAACTCGACCTTGCGGAACTCGATGTGCGCGCCCTCGGACTGCAGCGCGATCCATCCGGGCATGGTCTTGCAGCCGGTGGCGGAGTTCTGAAGCACGTTGTTCACGAAGAGCTTGAGCTCGCCGCCGTTCATCACGATGCGGTAGCGGTTCCACTCGCCGAGCGGCTTCTCCGAGCTTGCATGCTCCTTGCGGGTGCGTCGCCCCTCGGTGCGGTCGGCCGCCGCGGTCATCGGGAACTCGCCGATGTTCCAGATGTCGCCGGCGTTGCCCGAGTGCAGCTGTGCCTCGATCGACATCGGCCAGACCACGTCGGGCGGCTGCACGCGAAGCAGCACGCCGCTGTTGCCGGCGCCCTTCTCCGGATCGAACCGCCACTCGACCTCGAGCTCGAAGTTCTCGTAGGTCTTCTCGGTGCGGATGTAGCCGATCGGCTGGCCCGTGCAGACGAGCACGCCGTCCTTCACGATCCAGGTGCCCTTGGGATCCTCGCCGTTGGGAAGGAAGGGCTTCCAGCCCTCGAGGTTCTCGCCGTTGAAGAGCTTCTCGCGTTCGCCGTAGACGATCTCGCGGGAGTTCTTCGCGGCAAGCGGGGAGCGCACGCGGGAAGGCGTCGCGGTCGGGGCCGCGGAGGGCGAGGGGCCGACCTTCTGCGGTGCGGGTTCGGGCGACGGGAAGGCGAGGAGTCCGGCAAGCAGCAGGGAAGTGATCATGTCGGGAAGATATCCATCGCGCGACGGCGGCGATCGTTCCGCCGTGAACCTTCGGAGACGTCCAGTGCCTGATTCCTGCCCGATCTGCACATCGCTCGACGCGGGGGACGATCCCGCCGAGATCCTTCGAAGCGGCGGCTTCCGCATCCGGCGCCACCCGTCGCCTTCGCCGATCGCGGGCTGGACGATCATCGATCTCGTCCGCCACGCCGCCACGCTCGACGAGCTGTCCCCCGACGAGGCCGGCGAACTGGGGCGGCTTGTTGCGCGGGCGGTCGGAGCCATCCGTTCCGCGACCGGTTGCGATCGGGTCTACGTGCTCTCGTTCGCCGAAGCCGCGCGGCATGTGCATGTCCATCTCGCGCCGCGGCACGAGACCGATCCGCGCACCGCCGGCTGGGCGATCGCGGATCTCTATCGCGCGGTTGCGGCGGGTGAGATCGCGGCGGCCGACCAGGCGGCCTGCGCGGAGGCGTCGCGAGCAATCGGCGACGCGCTGGGCGATCGATGACGGTTCAGCCGCGCGTCTCGAGGTCGCCGAGCCCCGCGGTGCCCCGGCGATGGTCGATCGGATCGAGGCAGCGGTCGTAGAGCGACTTCGCGAAAGGGATCCAGTCGGTGCGGTCGATGCCGCGTCCGCGCGAGCCCGGCGGCGGCTCGGGATACGCCGAGACCAGCTTGATCCAGCGGTTCTGGGAGGCGGCGATCGCTCGGATGTCCGCGGCGACCTCGCCGAGGTCCTGGTCCTGGCTGAAGATCAGCCCCACGTCGTAGCAGCCTTCGATCGCGAACCGCACGACATCGACCGCGATGCGGACATCGATGCCCTTCTCCTGCGCGACGCGGACCTGGATCGACTCGCCGCTCGCGAGGGTGACGCGCTCATGCCGCATCTGGAGTGGTCTCCAGCGCACGGCGACGCCGCGTCGCCCCATCGCCGCGAGCTTGCGCATCCAGAAGTCGTGCCACTCCGGTCGATCCTTCCGCTTGGGCACGCCGGTGTAGAAGTGCACCCGATCGAGCCGCCAGCCCCGAGCCTTGCAGATCTCCGCGGCGAGGCACGGCGGATCGAAGTTGGGATGGCGGTGTCCGAACGCGTGGCGCGCCGCATGGAAGAGGTTCTGACCGTCGAAGAACGCGAAGGCCCTCTTGATCTGCGGTTCAGACGGCATCGAGGGTTCCCCGGCGCAAGAAATAACCCCGCCCGAGGCCCGGAGGCTGGTCAGGCGGGGGGAAGATGCGGCGAGTATGTCCGCGCTTCCGGCTCCGGTCAATGAACAAGGGAGATCCTTCCCGAAGATCGCTGGCGAAGTCCGACGGCGGGACTGCAGTCCGAACCTTCCAAGAGCATCCCGCCGGTGGCATCGCTGCACGGTAGCGGTCGGTCGTGCGCGCGAAGAATCTCGGAAGAACCGCCGGACACCACGCTCCCCGCGCTCCCCGCTCGCGGCCGGCACGCGGGCGGCTACGTCGCCTTCACGCCTTCGCTCGCGGCGAGCGGTGGTTCGGCAGCAAGCCGCTCGCCGGTCCAGAGCCATCCGGCGAGACGCTTCGCGTCGTCGAAGGCGACGAGCACCGACGGCAGCACGAGCAGGGTCAGCACGGTCGCGCTGATCAGGCCGAAGGAGATCGAGATCGCCATCGGGATCAGGAAGCGGGCCTGGAACGACTGCTCGAGCATGAGCGGGGAGAGTCCGAGCACCGTGGTCATGCTCGTCAGCACGATCGGCCGCAGCCGTTGCTTGCCCGCCTCGACGAGCGACTCGAGCAGCGAGTGACCCTCGCGTCGGAATCGATTCGCGAAGTCGACGTAGACGAGCGAGTTGTTGACGACGACCCCCGCGAGCGCGACGAAGCCGATCAGGCTGAGGAAGGTCATGTCGAATCCGAGCAGCCAGTGCCCCCAGACGACGCCGATGATGCCGAAGGGGATCGCGAGCATGACCGCGAGCGGCTGGAAGTAGCTGCCGAAGAGCCACGCGAGGATCACGTAGATCATGAGGATCGCCGCGCCGGCTGCGATCGGCAGGCTCGCGAACGCCTCGCGCACGTTCCGCTGGCGGCCGCCGGTGTCGATCCGCATCTGCGGATAGCGGCTCTGCAGTTCCGCGAGCGTCGGCGCGAGCGCCTCGGAGATCGCCTCGGGGTTGGTCGCGTCGTCGGTGTCGGCGGTCACGGTCACGCTGCGACGCCGGTCGATCCGGCGTATGGCGGAGTAGCCGCTTCCCTCGGTGAGCGAAGCGACCTCGGAGAGCGGCACCATCTCGCCGGTCCGGCTCGCGACCCACATCGACTCGACGCTGCCGAGCCGCCGTCGGCTCTCCTCGTCGAGACGCACCCGCACGTCGATGTCCTCGCGATCGGCGGAGTAGGTGTGCGCCTCGAGACCGAAGATCGCGGCTCGCACCTGCCTCGCGACGTCCGCGACGCTGAAGCCGAGCGCCGCGGCGCCGGGCTTCAGCTCGATCTGGACCTCGCGCTGCGCGCCGAAGTCGTCGTCGGCGATGTCGAAGACGCCCGGAAGCACCGCGAGGGCCTCCCGCAGCGCCGAGACGATCGCCTCGCGTGCATCCACGTCGTCGCCCGTCACCTCGACGGTGATGTCGGCCCCGCCCGGGCCTCCGGTGATCTCTCGGAAGGCGACGAGCTCGGCGCGATCGATCGGCCCGACCTCGTTGCGGATCGCGTCGATCACCTGGCCGCTCGAGCGGTCCCGTTCCTCGACCGGGCTGAGTTCGATGAAGACCTGCGCGACGTTGGTGCTCGCCGGGTCGCTGCTTCCGGTCTCGGTGTTGGCCCGTTCGCCGACGATCAGGCTGACCGACTTGAGCTCGGGCTGCTCGAGCGCCGCGGCCTCGATGCGCCTCGCCTCGGCGAGCGTCTCCTCGATGCTCGTGCCGATCGGCATGCGGAGATCGACGACCACGGTCTCCGCATCGTCGGCGGCGAGGAAGGTGAACGGCACGCGTCCGCCGGCGACCATTCCGAGGCTGAAGACGAGAAGCGCGAAGGTGATCGCGATGACGAGGTAGCGCCGCGCGAGGCACCAGCCGAGCAGCCTCGCGTAGCCGGCGATCGCCGGGGCGATGACGTTCCGGTCGCGCCATCGCCCGAAGCGGTCGCCGAGGCCGATGAGGCCGCGGCCCTTCGCCTGCGAACGGTCCATGCCGTCGAGGGCGTGCCGCATGTGGGCGGGCATCACCACGAGCGACTCGATCAGGCTGACCGAGAGAGCGCACAGGACGACCCACGGCAGGGCGCCCATGAGCGCCCCGATCCGGCCCTCGAGGAAGAGGAGCGGCAGGAACGCGACGATCGTCGTCGAGACCGTCGCGAGCACCGGCCAGCCGACCTGCTCCGCCCCCTTGATCGAGGCGGTCTCGGGATCCTCGCCCTCCTCGTGGCGCGTGAGGATGTTCTCGCTCACCACGATCGCGTCGTCGGTGAGCATGCCGAGCGTGACGAGCAGCCCGAACATCGTCAGGAGGTTCAGGGTCACGCCGAGCGCGGTCATGAAGAGCAGCGTCCCCGCGAGCGCGGTGACGAGGCCGATCATCACCCAGAAGGCGATGCGAAGGTTGAGGAAGAGGAAGAGCGTCAGGAAGACCAGCACCGCGCCCTGCAGCGCGTTGCGGCTGAGGAGATCGAGGCGCCCTTCGATGAACCGTGCGAGGTCCGAGTGCAGCGAGATCTCGCCCGGCAGCGCCGCGGCGCTCGACCGCCCGAGCTCCCAACCGCTCTTTCTCGGCGAGCCCAACAGCTGCTCGGCGGCGTTGCCTTCGAAGGGCTCGCCCTGTCGGCCTGCGGCGTAGCCGCGGACCATCTCGGCGATCTTCACGGCGTCCTCGTCGGCGGTCTTGAAGACGGTGAGGCTGACCGCGGGCGCGCCGTTGAACCGCCGCACCAGCGGCGTGTCGACGAAGCCCTCCTCGACCGTCGCGAGGTCGCCCACCCGCACGCTCTCGCCGTCGGGGCCGGTGCGCACGACGATCGATCGGATGCGTTCGGCCTCCTCGAGCACGCCGAGCGTGCGGACGTTGATCGTGCCGCCGCTCGTGCGGAGCGAGCCGCTCGGCACTTCGCGCATCCAGGCCCCGATCGCATCGGAGATCTCCGGAAGGCCGATGCCGTACCGCAGCGCCGCCGCGGGATCGACCTCGATGCGGATCTCGCCGTTGCGGATCCCCGAAAGCAGGACCGTGCCCATCCCCGGCAGCGAGCGGAGGTCGTCGGCCATCGCCCGCAGCGCGGCCTTCATCTGCCGCTCGTCGGCGTCGCCGTAGAGCGTGAGCATGATCACGGGCAGGTTGGGCTCGAACTCGATCACCCGGATCCGCTCGGCGTCGGGCGGAAGGTCGCGAAGGCCCTCGACCGCCTGCTCGGCGTCGCGGAGCGCGTCGGTCAGATCGATTCCGTCCTCGAACTCGACGAGGATCGAGGCGCTGCCCTCGACGATGTTCGAGGTGAGCTGCTTCACGCCCTCGAGGTCCGCGACCGCGTCCTCGACCTTGCGGACCATCGACTCCTCGATCTCGGTCGGCGTCGCTCCGGGGTAGGGGATCGCGATCGACAGCGATTCGGGAGCGCTCTCGGGGAAGAACTCCCTTCGCATCGAGAACGCCGACCACACGCCGCCGAGGATCAGCGTCGCGGCGAGCAGGTTCGCGGGAACGGGATTTCGGACGCCGAAGCCGGGAGGGCTCACGGCATGGCTCCCTCGACGGGCTTCGCCGCGCCGGCGATCGCCGCGGGGCCGCCGCCGGGAAGCACCGGCCGCACCAGCGTGCCGGGGCTCACCGCCCGCGAACCGTCGAGCAGCACCAGCGACCCGGTCGGGAGCTCCTCGCTGAGGACGACCCATTGCGTGTCGGGGATCGAGAACTGCGGAAGCGCCGACTCGAAGGTCCACTCGATCTCGACCGGATGCGAGACGATCGCGTGCGCCTCGCCGTTCGATTCGGCGATCAGCACGCGCCCGTCGCGGACCGATCGCCGCGGCACGACCACGCGGGTCTCCGTGTCGCCGCAGCGCACCGTGCCGAGGACGAAGGTGCCCGGGACGAGCGCCAGCGGATCTTCGGCGGACTGCTCGAGCTCGGCGTAGACGGTGAAGGTGCGGCTGCCGGGCTCGTCGATCGGCGCCACGCGGGCCACCTTCGCCTCCCAGCACTGCGGATCGTCGGCATCGCGCTCGATGCGGACCGCGTCGCCGACCCGCACGAAGCGGCGGGCGGAAGAGGGAAGCTTCAGCAGGATCTCCATCGAGCCGAGATCGACGACCCGCGCGACGCGGCGGCCCGGCGCCACGCTCTCGCCGATCTCGACGTCGACCGCGGCGATCACGCCGTCGATCGGGCTCGTGATCGTGCAGCGCGCGAGGTTCTGCTCGGCGAGCCGCTTGGCGGCACGCTGGCTCTCGGTGAGGGCCCGCAGCGACGCGCGGCGCGGCACGAACCCGTCGATCGCCTCCTGCGCCTGCACCATCGCGCGGTCGACCGCGAGAAGGGCCTGCTTGGCCCGATCGACCTCGCGCTCGACCGCGGCGCCTTCGGCAAGGGCCTTCTCGGTGCGGGCGAGCTCGAGCCTGGCGAGTTCGACATCGCGCTTCGCGAGCTCGAGGCGATTGCGGGCGGCGGCCTCCTCGACGTCGAGCTGCGCCGAGCGGGCGTCGAGCTCGGCGAGCGCCTCCTCGGCGATCTCCGCCTGGCGGCGGAAGTCGCGGGCGTTGATCGTGGCGAGGACGTCTCCCGCCTCGATCGAAAGGCCTTCGCTCGTGCCGGCCGGGATCGACTGGATGACGCCGAGCACCTCGGCGGGAACGTCGGCGGTGCGGATCGCATCGGCGGTGCCGAAGCCGCTGAAGCTTCGCTGCACCTCGACCGGCGTCGCGGAGACGACGACGAGGCGCGGGCGAGCCTCCTCGGGCGGACGCGGCACCGGGACCTCCCGCGTGGCAGCGAGCCAGCCGAAGACCGCAATCGCCACGACGATCGCGCCGACCCCGACGACCGTGCGGACAAGAAGGCTGACGACGGCGCCGGCGCGAGAAGGCATGCGGAAGGTGACCAGGCGGAGAAGCGGGATCGGGACCTCGCCCGGTGTTGCGGCGAAGCCCAAGAAGCAAGAGGGAGATCGTACCGGCGACGGCGGCGACGCCCGGAGTCGGAGCGGCTTCGCGTCGGCGTCCCCAAGGGTTTCCGTTCGATCGCGTGATACCGTTCGGCGATGCGCTCCGAAGCCTCGTCCCCCGACTCCCCTGCGAGCGGCTCCACGCCGCCGCTGTCCGCCGCCGATGTGAGAAAGGTCGCCAGACTCGCCCGTCTCGGGATCGGGCAGGACGCGACCAGGATCGAACGACTGCAGGGCGAACTGGTCTCGCTGCTCTCGCACATCGACCGCCTTCGCAGCATCGAGTGCGAAGGGGTTGAACCGATGACCCGCCCCTTCGAGGCCACGAACCGGCTCGACGACGATGTTCCGGGGCCGACGATTCCGACCGGCACGATCACCGCGGCGGCTCCGGCGTCGGAGGGGCCCTTCATCGCGGTGCCGAAGGTGCTTGCCGATGCCTCCTGAAGCCCTGGCCGATCTCTCGAGCCACGTCGAGGCGGTGCGGGCCGGCCGCGCGTCCGCGGAGGCGGAGACCGCGGCGATCCTCGATCGCATCGCCGCTCGCGACGATTCGCTCCACGCCTATCACGAGGTCTTCGCGGAGGAGGCGATCTCGACCGCGAAGGAGATCGATCGACGCGTCGCGCGGGGAGACGATCCGGGTCCGCTGGCGGGCGCGGTGCTGGCGATCAAGGACAACATCGCGACCTCGATCGGTCGCACGACCTGCAGCTCGCGGATGCTCGAGCACTGGCGGTCGCCGTTCGAGGCGACCTGCGTCGAGCGACTTCGCGCCGCGGGCGCGATCGTGGTGGGCAAGACCAACCTCGACGAGTTCGCGATGGGTTCCTCCGGCGAGCACTGCGCCTGGGGACCGGTGCGCAATCCGTGGGACCACGATCGCGTGCCCGGGGGATCCTCGGCGGGTTCCGCGGCCGCCGTCGCCGCAGGACTCTGCCACGCGGCGCTCGGCTCGGACACGGGCGGTTCGATCCGCCAGCCGGCCGCGTTCTGCGGCTGCGTCGGACTCAAGCCGAGCTACGGTCGGGTGAGCCGCCACGGTCTCGTCGCGTTCGGGTCGAGCCTCGATCAGGTCGGTCCGATCACGCGAAGCGTGCGCGACGCGGCGGCGATCCTCGAAGCGATCGCCGGTGCGGACCGCTTCGACTCGACCAGTTCGACGCGACCGGTGGAGGCGATCGCCGCGTCGCTGCGGAAGCAGGGCGAGCGATGCGACGGGCTTCGCGTGGGCGTGCCGAGGGAGTACCTCTCCGAGGCGAACGATCCGGCGATCAACGAGGCGGTGAGTCGTGCGGCGGCGGAGTTGCAGTCCCGCGGCGCCGTGCTGACGGACGTCTCGTTGCCGCTCACCGAGGTCGGCATCTCGACCTACTACGTGATCGCGCCCGCGGAGGCGTCGAGCAACCTCGCGCGGTTCGACGGGATCCGCTACGGGTTCCGGGCCGCGGCGAAGCCGGGCGAGGATCTCGAGGGCCTCTACGCCCGCACGCGGGCGGAGGGCTTCGGTGTCGAAGTGCAGCGTCGGATCATGATCGGCACCTACGTGCTGAGCGCGGGCTACTACGACGCGTACTACCGCCGCGCGCTGCAGGTGCGGCGGCTCATCGCCGAGGAGTTCGCCCGCGCGTTCGAGGCCTGCGACGTGCTGCTCGGGCCGACGGCGCCGACGCCGGCGTTCCGGCTCGGAGCGCAGCAGGATCCGCTCGCGATGTACCTCTGCGACGTCTACACCGTGAACGCGGCGATCGCGGGTATCTGCGGCGTGTCGATTCCCGCGGGCTTCGCCGAGGTCGAAGGATCGAGCCTGCCGCTGGCGGTCCAACTGCAGGCGCCGGCGTTCGCGGAGCGGCGGTTGCTCGAAGCCGCCGAGACGCTCGAGCAGGCGCTCGGTCGTTCGCCGATCGCGGATTGATCCGAGAGCGGCGCGATCACTCGGCGATCGGGGCGAGTTCGGGCTTGCGTCCGAACGCGGCGACTTCGCGAGCCAGTTCCGCCAGCAGGCGTTCGGTGGTCTTGCTGCGTTCGTCGAGCAGGCCGATCGTGGCGGTGGCGCGATAGACCGAATCGCCATCGCCACGGGAGACCTCGAGCCGTCCGGGCTCGGAGGTCAGCGTGATGATCGAGAAGACGATGCGGTCCGCCGATTCGAGCGAGGAGCCTTCGGGCTCGAAGGTCGTGGAGAGGATCGCGACCTCGGCCTTCGACGCGGCGCGGCCCGCCGCCGCGGGGATGTCGGTCCAGCGTCCGCGCGGGGCGGGACTCGGGCCGGGACCGACCTCGGCGGCGGTGCGATCGCCCGGCAGCGATCGGAACACGCCTTCGACCTCGTTTCGCTGCGAGGCGTCGAGCACGGTCGAGGCCCAGCGATGATCGATCTCGCTTCCGCCGGCGACGTCTCGATTGAGCGCGGGCGAGTTGGGGACCGGCTTCGCGCAGGACGCCAGCAGGACCGCGAGCGGCAACACGGCGATCGGAGGGACGACGCAGCGTCGAGGCGCGAACCGCAGCCCCGCAAGGGATTCGACGGAGGAATCAAGGCGTAGGCCGCGGGACATCGGCGAGGAGGATATCGAGCGAGGATGTCCGCTGACCGCTCGATCGAATGCGGGGATCGACGCGATTCTCGGACCTCCGAGCCAGACGCTTCGAACTCGGAGGCGTCGGCCCAAGCGACCTCGGATTCATGCCGACGGATTCCCGGGACTGCCCGCTAGACTCGCCCCTCCCGGTGCCGCCGACGCGGCGGCGACCGGTTCCCGTCCGCACTGCTCGCCTCTCCGTCGGGATCGCGAGGAGACGGAACGAGAGCCCGATCGATGAATCGACCTCGAGGCACCGGCACTCGGCCCACCACTCCGGCGCGGACTCGCCGCGAGGAGATCCGCCGGACCCTGCCGAGAGCGACCTTCGATCTCTCCGAGGCGTTGCGGCGTCCGGGCGTGCTCAACTCGATCGCGTTCGTGGTGCTCGTCGCGGCGATCGGAACGCTCGTCGCGGACTGGGCCTCCTCGAAGCCGCAGATCCACGTCGGCCGCATCGCGGTCCGGGATCGGCTGAACCCCGTCGCCTACGAGGTGGTGGATGCGGCCGCGACCGCCGGGAAGCGCGACGAGGCCCGGCGCTCGGCGCCGAGGATCTACCGGCCCAACGCCACCTATCTCGATCGGCTTCGCGCCGCGATCGAAGGGTTGCCGGTCGCCGTGCATGCGAAGACCGAGGTCGCGGAGATCGACTCGCGCGTCCGAGAGGAGTTCGCGCTGACCGAGGAGGGGCTTCGCCGCCTGCAGGAGTTCGGCTCGGCGGACGGACCGCTCGCGGACTGGCGCCTGTGGACGAGCCGCTTCATCCGATCGCTCGAGGTCGAGGACCCGCTGCTGGCGAGCGGCGAGTACCAGCTCTTCGCCACCACGCTTCGCAAGGAGCTGGTGGTTCCGCGACCCGAGGGAACCGAAGCCGCGCCCGAAGTGCTTCGCACGGCGGTCGATCTGTCGCCGACCGATCCGGCGGCGATCGAGCGGTCGCTCTCGCGCCTTGCCGATCGTGCGGGGTTCCCGGGCCCCGTCGTCCGCTTCGTGCTCTCGCCGATCCTGCGCGACCCGAAGCCGACGATCCTCTTCGACGCCGCCGCGACCGCCGCGGGGGCCGACGCCGCGGCGAGTTCCGTGGAGCCGGTGCTCACCCAGCACCCGCGCAACGAGATCATCATCGCCCGCGGCGAAGAGGTCACGCCGGAGAAGCTGGCGCGCTACGCCGAGTCGCTCTCGCAGGCGAGGTCGGCCGAGCCGGCGATCGAGCGGGCGGGGACGCTCGTCGGCGTCGCCGGTCTGTTCGCGGTCGCCGCGGCGCTGGCGATCTTCTGCATCGCGTCGATCCATCCGGCGGTCGTGCGGAATCCCGGCCGAATGCTCGGCCTGCTCGCGCTCACCGCCGGATTCGCCTCGATCGGCGTGGTGGGCGTCGTCGAGATGCCGCGCGGGGGCGTCTTCGCGGTCGTCCTCGTGTCGATGCTCGGCGGGATGATCGCCACGCTCTGCTACGACCGCCGACTCGGCGCGATCGTGACGGCGCTGCTGGTGGGCATTCTGGTGTTCACGATCGATCGGGGCTTCGCGTTCGCGCTGGCGATCGCGACGCCGGTCGGTGTCGCGGTGGCGAACCTCCGAGAGGTGCGGCATCGAGCGTGCCTCGTCCGTGCCGGCACGAGGGCGGCGATCGCGGCGGGCGGCGCGTTCCTGCTGCTCGGCCTGATCGAGGTGCCGGTCGCCGGTGGCGGTTGGATCCAGCCGGTCGTCGAAGGTCTTCTCGGCGCGTCCGCGGCGATCGCGGCGTCGTTCCTCATGCTCGGCATCCTTCCGACCCTCGAGCGCCTCTTCGACGTGGCGACGGGCCTCACGCTGAGCGAACTTCGCGATCCGCGACAGCCGCTGCTGCGACTCGTGCAGCAGCGGGCGCCCGGCACCTACAGCCACTCGCTGCAGATCGCGACGATCGCGGAAGCCGCGGCGGATGCGATCGGCGCCGACGGGCTGCTCGTCTACGTCGGCGCGCTCTACCACGACATCGGCAAGGTGAACAAGCCCGACTACTTCATCGAGAACCAGTCGGGCGGACCCAACCGGCACGAGAAGCTCAGCCCGGCGATGAGCCTGCTCGTGATCGTGGGACACGTGAAGGACGGGCTCGCGCTCGCGAAGGAGCACGGCCTGCCTCGCGTCCTTCATCACTTCATCGAAAGCCATCACGGCACGACGCTCGTCGAGTACTTCTACCGGGCCGCGCAGAGCCGTGCGGAGGCCCTTGGCGAGGTCGAGACCTCCGTGCAGGAGTTCGACTTCCGCTATCCCGGCCCGAAGCCCCGCAGCCGCGAGGCCGCGATCCTGATGCTGTGCGATGCCGCCGAGAGCGCGTCGCGCACGCTGCAGGATCCGAGCCCGGGCCGTCTCGAGGCGCTCGTCCGCAAGCTGAGCCGCGCGCGACTCGAGGACGGGCAGTTCGACGAGTGTGCGCTGACCTTCCGGCAGCTGCGTCAGGTCGAGGACTCGATCGTCAAGAGCCTCGTCTCGATCCACCACGGACGGATCGGGTACCAGTCGACCGCCGCGATCGCCGAGGCTTCCGCGGATGCGGCCGAGGACGAGGCCGCGGGTTCCACGTCGACGAACCAGAGCGCGTCGGAGCCGACGCTCCCGTCGCTGCCGGCGGCGATCCCCGAGTCGGTCCCCGCGCGAACCGGCGCCGGTTGATCGATCGGTTGGAGCCGGAAGTCGTCACGCCCGCGTCGCGAGTTCGAGCGTGCGACGCTGCGGGACGCCCATCCCGAGCCGCGTCCGCGACGGCCCGTCGAAGGGCGTTGCCCCCCGCGTGATCTCGCTTCGTCGCGCGGTCCTGGCACCATCCTGATCCACCATCAGCACCTCGAAGGAGACGTCGCGGTGCGTGGTCTTGTGGAGGAACGCCCCGCACCGCCGCAGGGCGGCGACGGGCACCCCGAGGCGATCGGCGATCGCCTCGAGGGTCAAGGCTGTCGGCGCCTCGATCGTGGGCAGTTCCCAGAGTCCGGCCCACAGCCCCTTCGCCGGGCGTTGCTTCAGGAGCAGGGTGCCGCGTGACGGCCCCGGGATGGCGATCGCATGGTGGTGGATCTCGCGGCGCGACGGCGCTCGCTTGGGAAGCGGGATCGTCGAGGCCTGCCCGGTCGCCTTCGCGCGGCAGATCGCGTGCACCGGACATTCGTCGCAGCGTGGCGAGGCCGGCGTGCAGACCGTGGCGCCGAGTTCCATCAGACCTTCGTTGAGGACCGCCGGATCGGTCGACGCCTCGACGAGTTCGCGCGATCGCTGCCAGGACCAGGCGACGGCCTGCGGGTCGTCGGAGGCGAGGGGTCTCCCGTCGATCCGCAGCACCACCCGGATCACGTTGCCATCGACGATCGGCTCGCGGCGTCCGAAGGCCAGCGAGGCGATGGCGCCAGCGGTGTACGGACCGACCCCCGGAAGCGACCGAAGCAGGTCCGGATCGGACGGCACCCGGCCGCGATGGCGCTCGACGATCTCGATGGCCGCGGCGTGCAGAAGGCGGGCTCGGCGGTAGTAGCCCAGGCCTTCCCAGGCGGCGAGCACCTCGTCGAGCGAGGCCGCAGCAAGCGAGCGGATCGACGGGAACCGTCGCACGAACGTTGGAAAGCGCTCGGCGATGCGGGAGACCTGGGTCTGCTGCAGCATCGCTTCGCTCACCAGCACTCGGTAGGGGGTTCGCCGGCGTCGCCACGGAAGGTCGCGCGCCCGGGTCGGAAACCAGGCTTCGATCTCGGCGGCGGCGATCGGGGCCGAGGGTGTTTCGGATTCGTTGCGGGAGCGTGGGCGGACCGCTACCGTACCCCCTTCGTCCGTCGCGCCGCCGAGAGGTTCGGAGACGCGCTGCGACCGTCGATTCGCGACCTTGGGAGCTCTGCGCATGGCCAAGATGTTCTACACCGCCGAGGAAGTCGCCGAGAAGCTCGGCAAGAGCGTCGAGGAGGTCCTCGAGATGGCCAAGAAGGGCCAGATCCAGGAGTTCCGCGACCGCGACAAGGTGATGTTCAAGGTCGATCAGATCGACCTGCTCACCGGCGACGAGAGCGAGCCGAGCATCCCGCTCGCCCTCGACGACAGCGCGGAGAGCTTCGCCCCCGCGATCAAGGCCCCGCTCGAGGAGCACTCCGAGCCGCTCGATCTGAGCGGGACCGGCATGACCGTGATCGACTCCGGCGCCAGCGGCCAGTCGATCGGCCTGGCGGACTCCGCCGGAAGCAACGCAGAGTTCGGCGAGGTGACCCGCGGCGAGTCGAGCGCCCTGCTCGACCTCACTCGCGAGAGCGAGGAGACCTCGCTCGGTGCGGAACTTCTCGAGGAGGTCTATTCGAGCGACGACAACGTCGAGATTCCGGCGGCGAGCAGCGGCCTGTTCGAACCGGTCGAGGGCGAGAGCGGCGGTCCGGCGATGGTCGGATCGCGGGGCGGCATCGAGCCGGCGTTCTCGCCGATCATGGCGGCGGCCTCGGTCGAGTCGGTGGAGCCGGGCTGGTCGGGGCTCTCGGCCGGCCTGATGATCGGCGCGTTCCTGGCGCTGGTCGCGATGGGCCTCGTCGCCGCGACCGGCGCGATCGGCGGCTCGTCGGGCCTCGCGTCGGCGTTCACCGCGAACCTGTGGGCGTGGGTCGGCGGCATCGCGGGCGTCGTGCTGGTCTGCGGCGTCGCGGGCTTCTTCATCGGACGCGCCGTCGACTGATCGGTCGCGAGCCTGCGCCCACGAGCTCAGGGACCAACCGCCCGCTTTGGCGATCCCCGCCGGCGGGCTTTTCGTAGCGAGAGCCGAGGGCAACCTCGTCGACCCCGGCGGCGGTTCGTTCCAAACCCTGCAATCCACCAACCACGATGCTCCTGACTCCCTACGGATTTCGAGAGTGGGCCACCGCGTCGGTCGCGGCGATCGCGATCGGCGTGCCTTCGGCGCTAGCGGGCTGGTGGCCGTTGACGATCGTCGCGGCGCTCGCCCTCGTCGCGGTCGTCTGGTTCTTCCGCGATCCGCCGGGGCGTCGTCCCGCCGACTCCGACCCGCGCAGCATGGTGAGTCCCGCCGACGGCGTGGTGAGCGCGGTGTTCCGAGACGAGGAGCACGAGGCGGTGGGAGGCCCGGCGATCGTGGTGCGGATCTTCCTGAGCGTGCTCGACGTCCACGTCAACCGCGCTCCGGCCGACGCCGAGGTCGTTCGGCTCGAGCATCGGCCGGGTCGCTATCTCGACGCGCGCACCGAGGCCTCGGCGACGCTCAACGAGTCGAACCTGATCGTGATGAAGCTCGCCGACGGCCGACCGATCGGCATCAAGCAGATCTCGGGCGCGATCGCGAGGCGGATCGTCTGCCCGCTGAAGCCGGGCGCTCGACTCTCGCGAGGCGAGCGATTCGGGATGATCAAGGTCGGTTCGACGACGGAACTGATCCTGCCGGATCCCGACCGGGTCGAGACCCTCGTCAAGACCGGCGATCGCGTGGTCGGGGGGGTCACGATCCTCGCACGGATCCCCGCCTGATCCCGCGCGTCAGGCCGCCTCGTTCCAGTCGCCCTCGTCGCAGCCTTCGCCGGCCTCCTCGGGCCACTGCGGCTTCGCGCGGTGGTTGATCCGCACGACCGAGGCCATCTGCTCGGCGAGGATCTCGCGGAGCAGGTCGAAGGTCGAAGCGGCCTCCTCGGCGAACGGCTCGCTGCGGTCGCGGAAGAGCACCGCCACCGCGAGCGGCTCGTCGTCGTGCCGGCACGCGAAGGCGACGATCTCCTGATCGGCGAGCGGCTCGGCCTCGGGGCCGACGGACTCGACGAAGTCGCCGACGTCGCCGAACCGGAGGATGCCCGTCTGCTCGGCGACGTTCGGGCAGACCTGCTGCGCGATGCGCTCGAGGGCGGTGGAGATCGATCCGCGAGGAATGCGGTAGTTGACGTAGGCGCCGAGCGTCCACCGGCCCTCGCCGTTGTCGAGGAAGACCGCGGCGTTGGTCGGCCCGCACTTCGTGAGCAGGTACTCCATCGACGTGCGAAGCAGGCCTTCGACCTCGAGCTCCTGACGCACCAGCGTGCGGAACTCGCTGGCCATCGCGGCCTCCTTGACCTGCCGACGGGTCTCCGCACGGGCCGCGTCGAGGTCGTGCTTCGCCTCGTCGGCGGCGCGGCCGGCCTCGTGGCGAGCCTGGTTGAGGCGGCGGCAGACGTGGCGCCACCGCGCGATGCGGTCGGCGGAGCGGCGATGGTGTTCGTGCTTCCGAAGCAGTTCCGTGGCGCGGCCGAGCAGCTCCTCCTCGCGGAGCGGCAGCGAGACGATGTCCTCGAATCCGGTCCGCATGGCCGCGACGGTCTCGGCGACCGAGGCGGACTGCGTGATCCAGATCGCCGCGCCCGCGGCGTCGCGAACGTGCAGTTCCCGAACGAGTTCCGCCCGCAGCGAGGTGGGGAAGGCGTCGTCGACGACGAGAAGATCCCACGGCTGCTCGCGCAGGCTCGCAAGGGCGCGTCGGGCGTCGGTGCGGGTCTCGCATTCGATGCCGAGCTTCGCGAACTGGCGTCGAATCGCCGCAGCGAGCGCCGGACGCCCGCAGACCGCGAGGGCTCGCGGCGGCATCGCGACGAAGTCTTCGGTCCGGAGCGTCGTGGCGTCGGTCGTGGTTCTCTCGTCCATGGGGTCCACCTCCGGCCGGGTCATCGGCGGGACGTCCGCTTCGGTCGAGGTGTCGAGCCGCGATCGGCGGTTTCCGCGATCGCGGGTTCGGTCTGTAGCGGACGCGCGGCTTGCGCGACGCGGCGAGTCGCCGGACGCGGTCATCGCGGGCCTCCGTTGCGCATCAGTTGCCGCAGGCTCTCCAGTTCGAAGGGCTTGCGAAGCACTTCGCCGCCGGCGAGCCGTGCGCTCCGCAGCCGCTCCTCGTCGCCGGCGCCGCCGGTGAAGACGATGCGCAGGCCCGCGAAGCGGTCGCGGCGGCGGATCTTTCCGAAGGTGCTCGCGGGATCGAGATCCGGAAGCGCCGCGTCGAGGATCAGCAGGTCCGGAGTGATCCGCTCGAGTTCCATCCCTGCCTCGAAGGCGTTGGTCGCCACGACGAGGCCCCAGTCCGCGTCGGAGGCGAACGACTCCTCGATGCGGCGCACCGTCTCGGGATCGTCGTCGACGAGCAGCGCCGTGTGCTTCGTCTCTCCGAGGATGCCGAGCGGGATGTCGTTCTCGCGCATGAAGCGCATCAGTTCCGCGCGGGGAATGCGTCGGAACTTCGAGCCGGGGACCCGAAAGCCCTGCAGTCGTCCGTTGTCGAAGCAGCGGATGATCGTCTGCTGGCTGACACGGCAGAGTTCCGCGGCTTCGCCGGTCGTGAAGATCGACTTGTCGCGGAGGTGCTCGAGGGAAGGGTCCTGGTCCATGCGTTCGCTCCACGCGGGCTCGTTCGCCTCGCCGGAGGGGCATCGACCGGAAGATGGGGCGACTTCGGGGACGGCGGTGAACTTGCGGGCAAGTCCGGTCGGGATGCCGCGGAGAACCGGGTGCTGCGGCGAAGCGGGGAGGACGCGAGGAACTGCCAACACCCGCGATTGGCCGCGGCGGCCTTATCCGGACCTCGACGACGCCGTTGGATGGCGGAGGTTCCAGAGCGTCACCGCCTCGGGCTCGCGCGGATAGGTCGGAAGGAGCGCCTCGGCGGCGATGCCGCGCCCCGCGGCCAGCAGGCCCTCGGCGATCAGGAGGCAGGCGGAGGCGGTGATCGGCGGGATCGGCGAATCGCCGCACCAGCGCGACGCGCCTCGGGCGAGCAGCGCTTCGATCAGGACCGGATCCTGATGCTCGTCGGCGATCAGCATCGAACCGCCGAGATCGCGCCATGCGTCTTCATGCGACAACGCGTCGAGGGAGATCGCCGAGGGTTCTGCGAGTTCGCGCCAACCCGCCGGATCTCGATCGTCGGCCGCGATGCGGTGGGCCCAGGCGGTGCCGCGCTTGGAGGAGACCATCACGAGCAGCGAGCGCGATCGTTCGATCGCGGCGGTATCCGCCAGGCGCGTCGACTCCGCGATCACGAGCGTGGAAGGCACCGCCACCACGGGAGTGCCGATCGCCATGGCGATGCCCTTCGCCGCCGCGATCGAGATGCGGAGTCCGGTGAATCCGCCCGGGCCGGTCGACACGCCGATCGCCTGAAGATCCCGAGGCCGCATCCCCGCGTCGCGCACGAGGCGATCGATCTCGGGCAGGAGCGGTTCGCGCGAGCGATCACCCTGCTCGAAGCGGCGTTCGGCGAGGCGGCCCGAGTGGTCTCGCAGGGCGACCGAGCCGATGCGGGACGAGAGCTCGATCGCGAGCATGGTCGCGGAAGCTCCGAGGCCGTCAGCCACGTTCGCCGCTCCGATCCTCACGTCGTGCCGCGGCGAGGGCCTCCAGCGCCGCAAGCGGCATCGCCTCCATCGCGGCATCCTCCGCAGCCGGCGGCTCCGCGGCGAGATCGACCTTCCACGCGGCGCCGCGCTCATGATCGCTGTTGAGCATGAGAAGGCCCGGGCAGACCGCTTCGGCTCCGGTCTCCGCGAAGCCGTGGCCGACGCAGCAGAGCTTGACGCCCCACGCGTCGCGAAGCTTCGCCACCTGCTTCATGTCGTGTCCGCGACCCCACACCATGACATAGGCGTCGCCAGCCGGGCGGGCGTAGTCGAGGTCGTCGAGCCTCCGGTCGAGGACCGACGGGTCGA
>CAZTMB010000007.1:43341-53463 GCA_964614695.1 uncultured Isosphaeraceae bacterium
GCCGGGCGGGCGTAGTCGAGGTCGTCGAGCCTCCGGTCGAGGACCGACGGGTCGAACTTCGCCATCGCCGCCGGAGCCGGCAGCGAGTGGCTGCAGAGGATTCCCGACTCGGTGCGGACCGCGAGCGGCATCGCGCGGATGAACCTCGCGATCGCCTCGGCGACGCGATCGGCCTCGTCTCCGAAGACCCAGTCGAGGCCGTCGTCGAAGAGCGCGACGTTGTCGCCGCCGCCCTTGCTCACCGCGTCGCCGTTCATCTGCGCCAGCTCGTGGTTGGCGAGCAGCGGATGGACCTGGCCGGGGAAGGAAAGCGCGAGTTCGGCGACCCGCCCGAGCATGCGATGGCTCAGGTCGACGCCGTTGACGAGCCGGTCGCCGTGGATCAGCTCCTGCAGGATCACATGGCGGTCGGCGCCGCGCTCGAGGCCCGCGAAGGACAGGATTCGCGAGAGCTGCAGCGGACTGTCGTGCAGATCGCCGGTGACGACGAGGCTGCCCGTGCGCGGCAGATGCACCGTCGAGCCTCGGCGAGGGGAAAGCGAGAGGATCGACTCCGCGGCGCGATCCATGAGATCGCAGAACGCCCCGGGATCGGTGAGCGCGTCGGACATGGAGGCTCAGCGACCGATCACGGCGACGAGCGGGATCTCGCCGGCGCCGCTGGCCGTCTCGATGCGCAGGACGCCTTCGACGATGCCCGTGAAGCCCGCACGCGACGAGAAGCCGAGCGAGAGCACGACCGAACCGTCGCCGGCGGGCCGCGTGCCGAGGAGACGCACCGAGAGATCGGGCGTCCCGGTCGACACCGAACGGACGTCGCCCCAGTCGCGACGCACGATCGCGCCGCGGCCGCGGGGGTTGTAGTGGTCGATCTGGAACTCCTCGATCTTCTCGCCGCCCTCGGCGATGCGTCCGAGGTTGACGAGCTGCTCCTTCGCGATCCAGTAGCGGGCGTAGCGGCCCATGTCGGCCTTGCTGCCGGTGCAGTCGTGGCGGATCCGCAGCGGGACGATCGGGCAGTCGGGATGGTCGGTGACGACGATCCACCACAGCGGCATGCGCTCGCAGGAGATGCCGGCGATGTTCCACGCGAGGCGCTGCGCGCTCTGCGGACCCTGCGGCGGTGGACCGTCGAACACCGGCGGGCGGCCGCCGGAGGAAAGGATCGTGAAGGGCTTGCCGTCGATCGAGGACATCGCGAACGAGCCGGCGACGCGTCCCTTCAGCCCGTCGACGAAGGCGGGATCGACGCGGATCGGCAGCGTCACGTCGCCGCCGATGCGAGCGGTCAGCGGCTGCTGCACGCCTTCGATCACGATGTTGACGGTGGCGTCCTTGTAGCCCGGCGTCGGTGGTGCATCGAAGACCGCCTCGAGGTCGATCGAGCCTCCCGCGGGAATCGACTTGCCCACGATGTCGTCGACGGTCGTGCAGCGGCAACTCGGACTCGCCGCCCGAACCTTGAGCGCGATGGGCCCGCTGTTGACGATCTTGAAGGTCCGTCGGTGCTGCGAGTTCGGAGGCACGACGCCGAGCTCGATGACCGGCGGCTCGACACGGACCGGGCTCACGGTCGTCGAGGCTGGGAAGCGGTCGCCGCCGGGCTGCGGGGGCGGCGGGCCGGGAGGCGACTGCGCCGAGGCCGTCGCGAGCGGCGCGAGAAGGAGAAGCGTCGAGGCGAGAATCGCGAGGCGACCGTGGCGGAGTCGAAATGAACGCATGGGCGGAGTGTAGGTCGCGGGTTCGCGACGACCGGCGGCGGACGGTGGTGTGTCCGACCCGCCGCGATGGGCCCGGAGCTTCGCGATCGCGGCATGCGATTGTTCAAGGACGTCTCGCCCGCCGCGCCGGCGGAGCCCTCGGCGTCTCGGGCGCTCTCCATTCGTCTCCATGCTGCAACGCCGCCGACGGGCTTCCGTACCATCGCCAACCATGTCTTCCGAGTTCGCCGTCGATCTGTCCGGCGTCCGCAAGCGCTACCGCGGCGTCGAGGCGTTGCGCGGAGCCGACCTGCAGATCCGCGAAGGCGAGATCTTCGGGCTTCTCGGCCCCAACGGCGCCGGCAAGAGCACGCTGGTCAAGATCCTTCTGACGCTCGTGCGGCCGACCGGGGGCTCGGGACGCGTGCTCGGTCGGCCGCTCGGCGATCGGGCCACGCTCGCTCGCGTGGGCTACCTCCCCGAGAACCTCCGATTCCCCGAGTACCTCACCGCCCGCCAGGCGATCGACTACTTCGGGTCGCTGGCGAAGGTCCCTCGCCCGCAGCGGCGAACCCGCATCGCGGAACTCCTCGAGACGGTGGGCATGTCGGCGTGGGCGGATCGCCCGGTGCGGACCTATTCGAAGGGCATGCGGCAGCGGGTCGGGCTTGCGGTGTCGCTCGTCAACGATCCGGATCTGCTCGTGCTCGATGAGCCGACCGACGGCGTCGATCCCGTCGGCCGCAAGGAGATCCGCGATGTGCTCGTCGCCGCGGCGCAGGCGGGTCGACGCAGCGTGCTTCTCAACAGCCATCTGCTGAGCGAGGTCGAGGCGACCTGCACGCGGGTGGCGATCCTCAACCAGGGACAGGTGCTCGCCCAAGGCACGATCGCGGAACTCTCCGGCGGCGATCGCCGCTACGAGATCGAGATCGACGGCGAGGCGGAGCCGCTTGCGGAGCCGATCCTGCGGCAGATCGAGGCGATGGGCGGAAGCGTCGATCGTTTCGAGGGACGCTGGCGCCTGGCGGTGCCCGGGCACGATGCGGCGCAGGTGCAGCCGCTGCTCGACGCGCTTCGCGCCGCCGGCCGCACCGTGCGCTCGCTTCGGCCGGTGCAGTCGAGCCTCGAGGAGCTCTTCGTGCGAGCGGTCGCGGCGGACGGATCCCGCTCTCGCCCCGGCGGCGTGCTCAGGAAGGGGGCGTTCGGCTGATGCAGGCCACGGCGCTCCTTCTCGACAGCCTTCGCATGCTGCGGAGCCGCAAGCTCTTCTGGATCAGCCTCGGCATCTCGATGCTCGTGATGCTCGCGTACGCCTCGATCGGCTTCGGCGAGAACGGGCTGAGCCTCTTCTTCGGCGCGTGGGAGCTCGAGGATCCCTTCTTCATCGAGGGCAGCCCGTGGGCGAAGGCGCTCTACCTCGGGATCTACTCGAACCTCGTGGTCACGATCTGGCTGAGCTGGGCGGCGACGATCCTGGCGCTCGTCTCGACCAGTTCGGTCTTCCCCGACTTCATGAGCGCCGGATCGATCGAGATGGTGCTCTCGAAGCCGATCTCGCGGGTGCGGGTCTTCCTGATCAAGTTCCTCGGCAGCCTGCTCTTCGTCTTCGTGCAGGTGCTGCTCTTCTGCACCGGCGTCTTCATCTGCGTCGGCGTCCGGATCGACGAGTGGATCTGGCCGATCTTCGCCGCGGTCCCGCTGGTCACGATCTTCTTCTCCTACCTGTACGCGTTCAACGTGCTGATGGGTCTCGTCACGCGAAGCGGCCTGGCGGCGCTGCTCTTCACGGCGCTCTTCTGGTTCCTGCTCTTCGCGGTGCAGTTCGGCGAAGGTGGGCTCTCGACGATCGCCACCGAGCAGTCGGTGCGGCTCGAGCGGCTCGAGGAGCGGATGGCGGATCAGCAGTCGCGGCTCGACCGCATCGCTGACTCCGAGCGCCCGAGCGAGCAGCGAGCCCGCGAGCGCCTCGAGACCGAACTCGAGGCGAATCGCACCCGCGCCGACGAGGCCCGGCAGCGGCTCGAGGCGATCGAGGGCTGGCTTCGGCCGCTCGAGATCGCGATGGCGGTGCTGCCCAAGAACCAACAGACGATCGGGCTGCTCGATCGGTGGCTCGCGCCGGACAGCCGCTACACGATGACCGAGATCATGCTCGGGGAGTACCGCGAGGACGAGCCGAGCACGCCACCGCCGGCGATCGAGGACGGCGACGAGCTGAGCGAAGAGGAGTCCCGCGCGGCGAGACGCGAGGAGCGCCGCGCGACGCAGCGCGAGTCGGCGCGACGCGCGCTCGGCGAGGATCGCGAGACTTCCGCGTGGTTCATCATCGGCACGAGCCTCGCCTTCGAAGCGTTCGTCCTCGGGCTGGCTGCGCTGATCTTCGCCCGCCGCGACTTCTGACGACGACAACGGTGCTCAAGGCAAGGGCGGCGCCGGCGCGTTGGGCGAGGCTTCGCCCGAGAGTTGGCGGCTTCGCGCGTCCGCCGCGACGATCGCATCGGCGACGGCAGGCTCCATGCCCCATCGCTCGAACTGCTCGAGTGCCGCGGCGGTCGTACCGCCACGGCTCGTGACCGCATCGCGCAAGGTCGCAGGGTCCGCGCCATCCTCGACGAGCATCGCGCCCGCGCCGCGGATCGTGCGCGAGACGAGTGCTCGCGCGACCGCGGCGGAGAGTCCGATTCTCTTCGCCGCCTGCTCCATGCACTCGGCGAGGCGGAACACGTAGGCGGGACCCGAGCCGCTCACCGCCGTCACCGCGTGGAACTGCGCCTCCGGGACCTCGACGATCTCGCCGACGGCGTTGAAGATCTCGCGGACGAACGCTCGCTCCTGCGGAGTCGCGCGGCCTGCGGCGATCGCGGTGATGCCGAGGCCGAGCCTCGCCGGCGTGTTCGGCATGGCCCGCACGACGCGAACCCGTCCGCCGCATTCGCGTTCGATGCGATCGCTTCCGATGCCGGCCATGACCGAGACGAGCAGCCGAGTCGAGTCCTCGCCAGGAATCGCGGGGAGCGCCGAGATCGCGGCCGCCACCTCGGGCCACCTCTGCGGCTTGACGGCGATGAGAAGCGCCGGCGCTCCGGCCGCTTGCGCGGGATCGTCGGCCGCGCGGAGTCCCAGGCGTTCCGCCGCGGCCCGGGCTGGCGCCGAGGGATCGATCGCGATCACCTCGCGCGGATGCAGCGTGCGGTGCCGAATCGCGCCCTCGACGATCGCGGAGCCGAGGTTTCCGAACCCAAGGAGCGCGAGGCGGAGCGGCAGCCGGTCGGAGTCCATGCCGCGAGGATCGGCAGGGCTCCCCGAGGTGTCAATCGGAGGCTTCGTTCCGGGGTGGCGGCGCCGTACACTTTCCGCCCATGTCAGGCGTCGCCCACGAGTTCGACTTCGAAGCGCCCGTCCTCGAGATCGAGCGGCAGATCGCCGCGATCGAGGCTCGCCCCGACGCGGCGTCCTTCGCTCGCGAGATCGGCGAGCTTCGCGAGACCAGGGATCGGCTTCTCGTCAAGACCTACGAGTCGCTCACGCCCTGGCAGACCGTCAAGGTCTCGCGGCACCCGATGCGTCCGCAGAGCACCGACCTGATCGACCTCATGTGCCGCGACTTCGTGGAGCTGCACGGCGATCGGGCGTTCGCGGACGATCCCGCGATCGTCACGGGCTTCGGCCGCATCCGATCCCACAAGGTGCTCGTGGTCGGGCATCGCCGCGGCCGCACCACCGCGGAGAAGATCCGATGCAACTTCGGCTGTGCGCATCCGGAGGGCTATCGCAAGGCGTTGGCGAAGATGCGGCTCGCCGAGAAGTTCCGCCTGCCGATCGTGACGCTCATCGACACCAAGGGCGCGTATCCGGGCGTCGGCGCCGAGCAGCGGGGGCAGGCCGAGTCGATCGCGCGGAACCTGCTCGAGATGAGCCGGCTGCACACGCCGATCGTGTGCATCGTGATCGGAGAGGGCGGGTCGGGCGGTGCGCTCGGCATCGGGGTCGGCGACCGCGTCGCGATGCTGCAGCACGCGTGGTACTCGGTGATCAGCCCCGAAGGCTGCGCTGCGATCCTCTGGAAGCAGGCCAACGAGCGGACCAACGAGTTGGCCGCCTCCGCCCTGAAGTTGACCGCCCGGGACAACCTCTCGAATGCGCTGATCGACGCGGTCATCGAGGAGCCGCCCGGCGGAGCCCATCGCGATCCCAAGGCGGCTGCCGAGAAGCTTCAGGACTGGATCGTCGACCAGCTCAACGATCTCACCCGGCTGAAGGCCGAGACCCTCGTCCGCCGGCGGTTCGAGAAGTTCCGGACGATCGGCATGGTCGGCTCGCTTCCCGCGACGGCCGGCAGCGAGCCGGTTCCGCCGTTGGGTTGAGAGGACCGGCGATGGTCGGACGAAGCGGGCGACTTCCGGCGGGAACCCGGCTCGGCGGTCGACGGGCGGAGGAGGCGTCGTCTCGGAGTCGTCCTGTCGGGCCGCTCCGGCGGACAGGCCGCAGGAACGTCGGGCCGTACCGACGACGATTCGGGTCCTCGATGCCGGAGCGGTTCGGGTTCTCCCGTCGTTGACCGGGTGGATCGGCACGGCTACTTTTTGCGGCTCTCCGCCACCAAGGACCGCTGGGTCCGAGAATGCGGCAGCGAGCCCCGACCTTCGGGACCGTCCGATCGACGGCTTCTGAAGGCCTCTCCGCCCCCCGAGTCGTGCCGGGTGGATCGCGTCGGTCGCTCTGATTCGCCGACCTCCGTCGGCGCTTCGCGTGTCCCCTTCGACCCGGACCGCCCCCAGTCCGCTCCGCGGCGCGTCCCCAAGAAAGGCTTGATTCGTGCCCAAGAGTCCTTCTCGCGGTTCCGCCGGCAAGTCGAGTTCATCCACGAGCAAGAAGAAGGCAGCAGCTTCGACCGCGAAGGCCGGCAAGGCGGCGAAGCCGAAGGTCTCGAAGGCCGCGGAGCCCTCGAAGCCCGCGAAGGCTTCCAAGGCCGCGCGTCCCAAGAGTCCCTCGAACGCCTCGACGGGTCCGAAGGCAAAGGCCCCCGCGAAGCCTGCGGGCTCCGCGAAGAAGGGTTCCAAGGCGGTCGCGCCGAAGCCCAGTGCTGCCGGATCGAAGAAGGCTTCACCGGCCGCGATCAAGTCTGCGGCGACCGCGAAGCCTTCCACGGCTGCGTCGAAGAGCGCGGCCAAGTCCGCCACGAACGCCAAGGCCGGACCCAAGTCCGGGGCGAAGTCCGGAGCCAAGACCGAGGCGAAGACCGAGACCAAGTCGGGCGGCAAGGTCGCCAAGGTTGCCCCGAAGGCGTCGGCGAAGGCCGCCGGCGTGGCCAAGCCGGCGGCGCCGGCGAAGGGCGAGAAGAAGGCGAAGGCTCCGAAGTCGGCCGAGTCCAAGAAGGCTGCTCCGGCCCCTGCAGCGAAGGCATCGAAGTCCCCGAAGGCGGCGAAGGCGACCAAGTCGGCAGGGCGACGCGGTGCCTCGAAGGAACCGGCGAATCCGCGTTCGGTCGCCGCGGCCGCGGTGTCTCGCTCCGAAGCGGGAGACAGTGGCGGCTACATGTTCATCAACGGTCGCCGCGTTCGGATGATCTCGACCAAGGGCCTGTCGATTCCCAAGCGGGCGAAGGCGGCGCCGGTCGAGGAGGTTTCGCCGGAAGCCGAAGCGGAGCGGATCCGTGCGATCAAGACCAAGCTCTCCGAGTCGGACCTCACCCACTACCGCGAACTCCTGCTCGAGAAGCGTCGCGAGCTCGTCGGCGTCGTGAACGTGATGGAGGAGGAGGCGCTTCGCTCAAGCGGCGGCAACCTCTCGAACATGCCCTTGCACATGGCCGATGTCGGCAGCGACACCTACGACCAGGACTTCACCCTTGGCATGGCCGAGGCGGAGCGCCGGCTTCTCGGCGAGATCGATGCGGCGATCGGTCGGATCGCCGATCGCACCTACGGCGTCTGCCAGATGACCGGAAAGCCGATCCCGAAGGTGCGCCTCAACGCGAAGCCGTGGGCGAAGTACACGATCGAGGCGGCTCGCCTCGTCGAGGCCGGTCAGGCGCGGTGAGCGCTCCGGCGGAACGCTTCGTGCAGGATCCCCATTCGCTCGGCGGCACACCGATCCGCGCCTGGCGGAGTCCTGTCGCGTGGATGGTCCTGCTCGGCACGTTCTTCGCGGGCCTCGCATTCGACCTGTGGACGAAGTACTGGTCCTTCGAGCACGTGGCGGGAGAGCCGGTCGTGCTGGTGCCGGGCCAGCTCGTCGAAGACCCCGACTACCGCCTTCCGTGGCACCCCGGCGTGCAGGTCGTGCCGCCGGACCTCCTCGACTTCCACCTGGTGCTCAATCAGGGGGCCGTGTTCGGGATCGGGCAGCAGCGTCGCGTCGCCTTCATCGGGCTCACGGTCGTCGCGATCGCGGCGGGACTCGCGGTGTTTGCGCGGTGGACCGATCGCCGGGCGCATCTTTCCCATCTCGCGATCGGGCTCATTCTGGCCGGCGGCATCGGCAACCTCTACGACCGCGTCGTCTACGGCGCGGTGCGCGACTTCCTTCACCTCTTTCCGCGACGCGATCTTCCCTTCGGACTGCATTGGCCCGGCGGCAGCAGCGAGATCTTCCCGTGGGTCTTCAACATCGCGGACGTGCTGCTGCTGATCGGGATGGGGCTGCTGCTCATTCAGGCGGCGCGGGCCGATCGGGAGGAGCGTCGCCGAGGGCAGGCGGCGCAACGCCTCGAGACGGCAACCGCCTCGAGCTGATCCTCGATCGCCCCCCGGGATCAGGCTGACGAGGCGGCGAGTTCGATCGGGAGCAGGTCGTCGAGGCCGAGTTCGTCCGGAAGCTCGTCGAGCCGACGTGCGGTGGCTTCGGTGAATCGTCCCACGGCGGTGCGCCTCAACGTGGCGCAGTGGCCACCGGTTCCGAGGGCTCGGCCGAGGTCTCGCGCGATGCTCCGGATGTAGGTTCCCTTGCCGCAGGCGATGAGAAGGTCGGCGAATGGCCATCGGTAGGCGAGGAGTTCCGCGCGATCGATGCGCACGATGCGCTCGGGCATCTCCGGGATCTCACCGCCGCGGGCGAGCCGATACGCGCGGCGTCCGCCGAGCTTGATCGCCGAGAACGCCGGCGGACGCTGCCGGACCTCGCCATGGAACGCGTGAAGCGCCTCGCGGATCGCGGACTCGCTCGGCGGCTCGACGACGTCGACCTCGCTCCGCTCGCCCTCGCGGTCGTCGGTCGTGGTGAACGCGGCGAGGTCGACGAGGGTCCGATACTCCTTCGCCGACGAGACGACCTGTTCGAGCAGTCGGGTCGCGGATCCAACACCCACGACCAGCACGCCGGTGGCGAGCGGATCGAGGGTTCCTCCGTGACCGGCGCGGACCTTGCCGAACCTTCGGAGTCGCCGCTTCACCGCGGCGACCGCGCCCATCGAGGAGATGCCCTCGGGCTTGTCGACCACGAGGAACCCTGCCGGCGTCGCCGACTTCGTCTCGCGGTTGTCTGAAGGGGGCATCGCGGTAGACTACGCCGTTCCGGACAGGTGTCCGAGCGGCTGAAGGAGCAGCACTGGAAATGCTGTATACGGGTAACCGTATCGTGGGTTCGAATCCCACCCTGTCCGCTCTTTCGCTTCGCCCGTAGGGGCCGCGAGGCGCGGGTGGTGCGAGGAGCGTCCGAGCGTCCGTTCGACCGGAACGACGGACGACAGGTGCCGGGACCTGCGGGCGAGTGGGTGTGCAGGCGTCGAGCCGTGCGACGCGAAGCAGGCAATGACGGGCTATAGCGCAGTTTGGTAGCGCGCTTGACTGGGGGTCAAGAGGTCGGCGGTTCAAATCCGCCTAGCCCGATTGGGAGTAGGAGAGCGGGAGCGAAGGAGAGCAGGAGAGAGGGGAGAGGGGCAGGATCCTGCACGAATCTCCTGCTTCGCGAGTCGGCAGATCTCGCGGTCCGGCGGCGTAGTTCATGGGCGGTCCGCCCGAGAGTACCCCGCGCAGACTCAGCTCTCCGCCGTAGCGGTCGCCGCAACGGGATTCCGCTGCGGCGACAGTTCCTCCTCGAGCGGCGGATGCGGCAAGTGCGGCGCGTGCCAAGGGCGCAAGGCGTTGGTCCAGATGTCGCGCCACTGCGACCTCGGGAGATGGCTCGGACGACGTTCGATCAGTTCGCGGGACCAGGAGATCGCCCGCCCCGCGTGCCAGCAGAGGTTCGCGAGCCAAAGTCCGGCGACTCCGTGACGCTTGGCGAAGTAGCGGGCACGACCACGCATCTGATATCCGGGGGACCGCTTGCGTTGCGTTCGAGTCTCCCGAATGCCGGTGCTCGCGCCCTCGAGGTGCATGATCCTCGCCTCGGGACAGTGACCGATGCGCCAGCCGGCGCGGCGTATGCGCCAGCAGAGATCGGGGTCGTCGAAGTACGCGAAGTAGCCTTCGTCGAAGAC
>CAZTMB010000008.1:0-51562 GCA_964614695.1 uncultured Isosphaeraceae bacterium
CGCATCGTGGCCGTCAGCCGGCAGGTCGAGCGGGACGAGGACTATCCGGTCAAGCAGTACGACAAGGTGCTCTTCAATCCACGTCACGCGATTCCGGTCGACTTCGAAGGAGACAACCGGCTCTTCGTCGTCCCGGTCGAAGACGTCGTCGCGGTGTTTCGACGCGACGCGGACGCGTGAGCGCCGGGTTCGACGCCGAAGGCGTGGCGCCGATTCGGCTGATCGAGCCGGTACGCGAGCCGCTCCGCGGTCCGGTCGAGTTGCCGGGATCGAAGAGCCTCACCCAACGTGCGATGGTGCTCGCGGCGATGGCGAGCGGGCGTTCGACGATCTCGAATTCGCTCGACGCCGACGATCCCCGGCGCCTGCTCGCGGCGATCGAGGCGCTGGGCGCCTCGATCGACGGCGGCCGTGACGGCGTGCTCTCGATCGAGGGCACCGGCGGCGTCTTCGACGGCGGCATGACGCTCGATCTTGGCGAGGGTGCGACGGGGGCGAGGTTCTCGCTCGCGCTCGCGTGCCTTGCGGCGGCGCCGGTCATCGTCGATGGAGGCCCGCGGCTTCGAGAGCGTCCGATGGGCGAAGGGCTCGCGATGCTGCGATCGCTCGGCGCGGCGATCCACGATCACGCGGCGCCGGGCCTGCTGCCCGTCGAGATCGTCGGTGGCGGTCTGCGCGGCGGGGTCGTCGTCGCGGGGCGCACCGCGTCGAGCCAGTTCCTGTCGGCGCTCTTGCTCGTCGCGCCGGCGATGGCGAATGGGCTCGAACTTCGGATCGACCTGCCCGATGACGAAGCGCCGACGAGCGCGAGCTATCTGTGGATGACGATCGAGACGCTGCGCGACGCGGGCGTCGTCGTGGAACTGGATCGCGCGTTGCCGCACTCGGACACGCCCTCGCCGGGGCCTCGCCGGATCCGCATCGCGCCGCAGTCGGTGCAGCCTCGGGCGTGGTCGATCGAGCCGGACGCCTCGACGGCGATCTTCTTTGCCGTCGCGGCCGCGATCGTGCCGGGCTCTTCGGTCGAGCTCTCGGGATTGCGCTTCGAGTCGCGCCAGCCCGATGCCGAGGCGATCCGACGACTGCGCGACTTCGGCGTCGAGGTGCGATCGGGTGACGGAGGCGTGGTGGTGTCGGCGCCAATGGCGCTCAGGGGAACGGAACTCGACGCCTCGCTCTTCCCGGACGCGGTGCCGGCGCTCGCGGTACTCGCGAGCGAGGCGAAGTCGCCGAGCACGATTCGGGGACTCGACACCCTCCGGATCAAGGAGAGCGATCGAATCGAGGCGATTGCCGAGAACCTCCGCCGTGGCGGAACGGTGGTCGACACGGGGCCGGACTGGATCCGGATCGTGCCGAGCGGGCGGAGACTCTCGTCGCATGTCCTCGTCGATCCGCACCGGGACCACCGGATCGCCATGGCCTTCTCGCTGCTCGGGCTCGTTCGGCCCGGGATCGCGGTCGCCGACCCGGAGGTCGTCGCCAAGAGCGATCCGCGATTCTGGGATCGGCTCGAGCGGCTGACGGTCGGGGGGACGGACTCGTGACGCGAGCGACCTCGTCCCGAACCGCCTCGTCGGTGGAAACAACCGCTCGGACCCCCGATACTGCCGGGATGCCTCCGTTTCGGACCTTCGCCCGGCGGATGCTCCGCCACCGCGGTGCGGTGATCGGGGCGGTCTGCTTCGCCTTCATCTCGGCGGGCGGTCTCGGCGCGGGGCTCGTCTCACTCGGGCCGCTCCTTGAGATCATCCTCGAAGGCCGAGACGGTGCGACGCTCCGTTCGCTCGCCGAAGCTCACGTGGCCTCGGGCGCCTTCCCGCCGATTCCCGAGGGGCTCGTCTCGCTCCTGCCGACCGATCCGCTTGCCGGCGTGGCGGTGATCATGGGCGGGCTGCTCGTCCTGACGCTCTTCGGGGCGACGGCGAACTTCCTGCACCAGTACCTCGCCGGCAGCGTGGTCGCGCGAACGATCGCCCATGTCCGGCTCGACGCCTTCCGTCACGTGATCAGCCTGCCGATGGCGAAGGTCGTCTCGAGGGGGCCGGCCGAACTCATCAGCCGGATCGTTCGAGACTCCGCGGAACTGCAGATCGGGCTGATGGCCCTGCTGGGCCGCTCGGTCGCGCAACTCACCCGAGGTCTCGCGGGGCTCGGCGCGGCGATCTGGTTCGACTGGCGCCTCACGTTGGCGGCCTTTCTCGTCGCGCCGCCGATCGCGATCGTCATCCGGCAGTTCGGTCGCCGCATCCGCCGCAGCACACGAGGCGCCCTGGCTTCGCAGGAAGACCTGCTGCGGGCGTGCCACGAGTCGGTGCAGGGGCTTCGCGGCGTCAAGACCGCGACCGCCGAGAAGGCCGCGATGCGGCGATTCAATGCCGCCAACCGCAGGCTGCTGCGCGAGGAACTGCGAATCCGCACCGCGCGGGCGCTCGCGAGCCCGCTCGTCGAGGCGCTCTCGGTCGTCGTGCTGGCGGGGCTCGCGGTCATCGCGGCTCGGGAGATCCTCGATGGATCGCTCAGGCTCGAGAGTTTCGTGCTGACGCTCGGCTCGCTCGGGATCGCGGGCGCGTCGTTCAAGCCGCTGACGGCGCTCGCGCACGACATCCAGGCCGCCTCGGCCCCTGCGGAACGTCTGCTCGACGTGCTGTCGATGCCGGCGGAGAACCGGAACGGCCGATCGCTGCCGGCGCTGCCGCGGCATCGGTCCTCGATCGCCTTCGAGGGCGTGCGATTCCGCTATCCCGGGGCCGAGCAGGATGCGATCGCCGGCGTCGATCTCGAGATCGCCCACGGCGAACGCGTCGCGATCGTCGGCCCCAACGGATGCGGCAAGACGACGCTCGTCAGCCTGCTGCCGCGCCTGCTCGAGCCGACGCAAGGCCGGATCACGGTCGACGGCGTCGACATCGCGGGCGTGAACCTGCGAAGCCTGCGTCGGCAGATCGGCGTGGTCACGCAGGAACCGGTGCTGCTGCGAGGATCGATCCGCGAAAACATCGTCTACGGGCTCTCGGGAGTCGACGAGGCGCGAATCCGCGAGGCGGCGCGAATGGCGCGGGCCGCCTCGTTCATCGAGTCCTTGCCGGACGGCTACGACACGGAGGTGTCCGAGCAGGGGGCGAGCCTCTCGGGCGGGCAACGGCAGCGGATCGCGATCGCCCGCGCGATCCTTCGCGACCCGGCGATCCTGCTGCTCGACGAGGCGACGAGCCAGGTCGATGCGGAGAGCGAGGAACTCATCAACGCGGCGCTGGCGGACTTCACGGTCGGACGCACGTCGATCCTGATCGCCCACCGTCTCAGCACCGTCCGATCCGCGGATCGCATCGTCGTGATGGAGGCCGGGCGCATTCTCGACGACGGCCGTCACGAGGCGCTGCTTGATCGATGCGAGCCGTACCTCCGGCTCGTGCGAACCCAGATGGTGCTCGCATGAATGCTCGGGTCATCGCGGCGGTGGTGCTTGCGAGCCTCGGGGCGATCGCGACTCTTGGCTGCGATCGCGCGGCGGATCCCGCGAACGCCGCGTCGACTTCGGCGGAGGCTGCGCCGCCGCCCGTGCGGGTGGTCTCGCTGAGCCCGGCGATCACTCGGACGATGCAAGATCTTGGCGCGGCACACTGGATCGTCGGTCGAACGCCCTACTGCCGCGCGCTCGGAGACGACGTGCCCGTCGTCGGCGATCTTCTCGCGATCGATCCGGAGGCGTTGCGTCAGGTCGATCCGGATCTCGTGCTGGTGCAGCCCTCGCACGGCGGGGTGCAGCCGGCGATCGAGGCGTTGGCGCTCGAAGACGGATTCGCGATCGAGTCGTTTCCCATCGATTCGCTCGAGGACCTCGAGGGCATGATCGACGCCTTGCCGCGAATCCTGCTGTCGAAGGCTGGCGACGTGTCGCAGGAAGAGACCCGGTCGATGATCCTCGCCCTCGGCTCGATGCGGGACGCGATGCGCGAGGCGACCTTGCCGCTGTCGCCGCAAACGGCGTCCGCGGCGGGCCGCGTGGCGGTCTTCTTCTCGCTCGAGCCGCCGATGGCCTTTGGCGAAGGCACCTTCGTCGACGGCCTGCTCGGTCGGCTCGGCGTCGTGAATGCGATCACCGCGAGGGGCTATCCGGAACTCTCGCTCGAAGATCTTGTGCAGCTCGATCCGGACGGCGTGATGCTGTTGCGCGAGTCTTCCGCCGAAGCGCAGCCGTGGCTCGAGACGCTCGAGTCCCTGCCGCTTCGGGCCGCGAAGGGCCGGGTTCGGCTTGTCGTCGACGAGAACGCGCTCGTGCCGGGAAGCGGATGGATCGGCGCCGCGTCCAAGATCCGCGCTGCGATCGACTCGATGCTGATTCCGGCGTCGGATGAAGCGGCGGAGTCGGCGCCTTGAGCGGGACTCGCGTGGCGAGCGGACGGCGCCGCGCCGTGATGCTGATCGTCCTCGCCCTGCTCGCGATCGCCGTCGCGATGCTGCGGTTCTCGATCGGCAGGCTCTGGACCGGCGAGGGCTGGCGGCTCGAGTTCGGATGGCCCGACCATGCGGTCGCAGGGTTCCGTCTGAACGCGCTCGCCGTCGCCTCGACCGTCGGGGCGAGCCTCGCGATCTCGGGGCTCTTCCTTCAGGGGCTCCTTCGAAACCCGCTCGCCTCCCCGTTCGTGCTGGGACTCTCCTCGGGGGCGACGCTCGGCCTCGCCATCGCGATGTGGCTGGCGATCGCCTTCGGGTTCTCGCCGTTCGTGGGGTTCGGTTCGGTGGTGCCGGCGTTTCTCGGCGCGATGGCGACCCTCGCGGTGGTGGCGTTGGCGGGTCGCCGCCGCGGCGGACTCGATCCGATCACGCTGGTCCTCGCGGGTGTGGTCGTCTCGAGCGTGTGCGGCGCACTGCTGATGCTCGTCCACCATCTGCTTCCGCCCGGAACCCGCGGCGATCTCGTCGCGTGGACGATGGGCCGCATCGACGAGCAGCCCGATCCGCGACTTCTCGCCGGGGCTGCGGCGATCCTGGCGTTGTCGGTCGCGATCGCCTGGATCAACGCGCGTTCGCTCGATGTGGCGCTCCTCGGCGACGAGGAGGCTCGCTCGGTCGGATTGTCGATCGTGTCGCTTCGCTGGGCGCTGCTCGTCGGGGCGGGCGTGCTCGCGGCCTCGGCGGTGGCGATCGCCGGTCCGATCGCCTTCGTGGGTCTCGTCGCGCCGCATGCCGCGAGGATCCTGGTCGGGCCGGCGCATCGGTGGCTTCTGCCGGCGACGGTCTGCTGCGGCGCGATCCTGCTCGTCGGCGCGGATGTCGCGCGGCAGCCGATCGATCTCGGCGCGGGACGCCTTCCGATCGGCGTGCTCACTGCGATCCTCGGCGGGCCGGCGTTCCTCTGGCTCCTGCATCGCGGACGCCTCGAGGGGTGGTCGTGATGGCGAGCCACGTGTCGCTGCAGAGGCTCGCCGTCGGCTACGACGGCCGGGCGGTCCTCGCGGAGATCGAGGCGCGAGCCGAAGGCGGACGGATCACCGCGGTCGTGGGCCCCAACGCGGCCGGCAAGTCGACGCTGCTTCGGGCGATCGCGGGCTTGTCTGCACCGATGCGAGGTCGCGTCGAGATCGCGAGCGCCGGTCGCGCCGGCGATCCGATTCGTTGGAGCGCCCGCGAGCGGGCTGCCGCGATCGCGATGATGCCGCAGCAGATCCGCCTGCCTGCCGGGTTCTCGGTGGCGGAGATCGTGGCGATGGGCCGCCATGCGCTCGGACGTTCACCGCGACGCGTGCAGGCGGCGATCGAGCGGTTCGGACTCGAGGAGCTGGTCGACGCCGCGGTCCACACCCTCTCGGTCGGGCAGCAGCAGCGGGTGGGGCTGGCGCGGGTCGCGGCGCAGCACGAGTCGGGCGGAGTGATCCTTCTCGACGAACCGTTCGCCGCGCTGGATCTGCGGGAACTCGCCCGCGCCGTCGAGTGGCTGCGTGCGTGTGCCGCCGCCGGCGCGACGGTGATCTGCAGCCTGCATGACCTCGGCTTTGCCGCCCGCTTGGCCGACCACGCCTGGCTGCTCGACGGGGGGCGGATGGCCGCGGCGGGCGAGGCGTCGGAGGTGCTCTCGGCGGCGTCGCTCACGCGGTTCTTCGGCGACGCGGCGATTCGCCTGATCCTGTGACCGATCGGCGATCGATCGCAGGCCGAGCCCTCGCCTGAGTGCCGCCGCCGATCCGCCGTGCGAACGCATCGCCCGCGCGGGTCGGATCGAATAGCATCGCCGTCATGGGCAACGGCGGCTTCTGGATCTTCGTCGTGATCGTGGTCGCCAACCTCGTGATCACTGCGATCAAGAAATCGGCGGAGAAGAAGGCTGCGGCGAACGCGGCAGCCGGCGGCCGGGAGGCGAAGCCCGCGGCGGCCAGGCGCGTCCGCCTGTCGGGGAAGGGCGACCTCGAGGTCATCCTCGAACGCGTGGGCGATCGCAGCTTCGACGTCGTGACCGTGCTGCGCGAGACGGCCAGCATGAGCCTCGACGCGGCCGCGGACGCCTGCACGTCCCCTCCGGCGGTGATCGGCTCCAAGCTCACCCGGAGCGAAGCGGGCATGATCCGTCAGGCGCTCGAGGGCGTCGGAGCCGGGGCTTCGATTCGACGAATGCAGCGAAGTTCGTTCGAGGTCGCCGTGGCGGAGCCGGTCCAGGCCGTCGAGCGGACGCTCGAGCGAGCCCTGCGATCGGTGGAGCAGTCGATCGAGCGAGCGGTGACCTCGCCCACCGTGCCGCCCAAGGCCAAGGCGTCCCGCGCAGGGCGGACCGCGACTCGGGTCGATGCGTTGCGGACGCCTCCCGCGCCGCCGCCGACCCGGGAGCCCAGACGCGAGGCCGCTCCCAAGATCCCGATGCCCCGTCGCGGCGGCTCTTCGGAACCCGTGGCGAATCCATTGCCCGCGCTGCCGCCGCTGCCCGAGATCGGCCGCCTCGCCTCGACCGCGGGACGGAACTCGGCGGCAGCCTCTCGTCTGCGAGGCCTGCTGAGTCGTCAAGAAGCCCTCCGGGACGCCTTCGTGCTCCAGGAACTGCTGCGTCCGCCGCTCTCCCAGCGTCCGGGCGGCACGGGTGGCCGGCAGGGCTGAGGGAGGTTCCGGCGGAGTTGGTCCTCGGATGCCGGCGACTTCACGACCGTTGGCGGCGGATCGGGCACCGCGGTATCTTGCCCAATCGCGCCGGGCCAATCGGTCGACGACCCAGGAGGGGTCGAGGGCGGCCCGCGAGGATCCCCCGAACCATGATCGACATCCGAAAGCTCAAGGAACTGGTTCGCCTGATGGTGGTCAGCGACCTGGTCGAGCTGGATCTGCGTGACGACAAGGAGCAGGTCACGATCCGGCGGCCTTCGCCGCAGGCGGTGCCGCACATCGTGACCGCGCCTGTGTCGGCTCCGGTCGCGGTCGCCGCGCCGGCCGCGGCCCCGGCTCCGGCGGCCTCAGCCCCTGCGACCCCGGCGGCTGCAGACAGTCGGCTGACCGTCGCGAGCCCGATGGTCGGCACCTTCTACTCGGCGTCGAGCCCGGAGAAGCCGGCGTTCGTGAAGGTCGGCGACTCGGTCGGACCTGACACGGTCGTCTGCCTGATCGAGGCGATGAAGGTGTTCAACGAGATCAAGGCGGAATGCGCTGGGGTTGTCGACGAGATCCTCGTCGGCAACGGCAAGCCGGTCGAGTTCGGCCAGGCTCTCTTCCGCATCCGTCCGCGCGACTGAGCGCCGACGGCTCGCCCGCCGTGCGGGGCGGACCGACGCGCGTACCCCGGAACCATCCATCCATGTTTGGAAGAGTCCTCATCGCCAACCGCGGGGAGATCGCCCTGCGGATCATCCGCGCCTGCCGCGAGCTTGGCATCGAGCCGGTGTGCGTCTACTCCGAGGCCGACCGCGGCGCGCCGTGGCTCCGCTTCGCCGAGGAGGCGATCTGCATCGGCGGCGGTCCCGCGAGCGACAGCTACCTTCGCATCGACCGCATCATTTCCGCCGCCGAGATCAGCAACGTCGATGCGATCCATCCCGGTTACGGCTTCCTCGCGGAGAACAGCCACTTCGCCGAAGTCTGCCGAGACTGCCGGATCGAGTTCATCGGCCCGAGTCCCGAGGCGATGGCGCAGCTCGGCGACAAGATCGCCGGACGAAGGCTCGCCAAGCAGGTGGGGCTCCCGACCTTCCCGGGATCCGCGGAGGCGATCGAGGATCCGGAGGAAGCGATCAAGATCGCCCGGGAGATCGGGTTCCCGGTGATCGTGAAGGCGGCCGCAGGCGGCGGCGGCCGCGGGATGCGGATCGCCCGGAACGAGGAGTCGCTGCGGGCGGGGCTCGAGAGCGCCAGGCAGGAGGCCGCGGCGGCGTTCGGCAACGGCGCGGTCTACGTCGAGAAGTTCCTCGAACGGGCGCGACACCTCGAGATCCAGGTCCTCGGCGACAAGCACGGCAACGCGATCCACCTCTACGAGCGGGACTGCACGAGCCAGCGTCGCCATCAGAAGCTGATCGAGGAGGCGCCCGCTCCGGGCGTCGATCCGGAAAAGCGAGACCGCGTCGCCGAGTCGGCAGCGGCGCTGTTGCGTGCGGCGAACTACTCCGGTGCCGCGACCGTCGAGTTCCTGATGGACGCGAAGCAGGACTTCCACATGCTCGAGGTCAACACTCGGGTGCAGGTGGAGCATCCCGTCAGCGAACTCATCACCGGCGTCGACATCGTGAAGGAGATGATCCGCGTCGCCGCCGGCGAGCGTCTCTCGGTCACGCAGGACCAGGTCGCGATCCGCGGGCATGCGATCGAGTGCCGCATCAACGCGGAGGATCCCGACCGCAACTTCATGCCGCAGGCGGGCCTCATCGAGACCTACGCCCCGCCCGGCGGGCCGGGCATCCGCCTCGACAGCCATGCGCGTGCGGGGTACCGGATCCCGCCCAACTACGACTCGATGATCGGCAAGCTGATCGCGCACGGGCCCGATCGCACGACGGCGATCCGCCGGCTTCGCCAGGCGCTCGCGGAGTTCGAGATCGGCCCGATCCGGACGACGATTCCGCTGCACCTGCGGTTGCTCGAGACCGCGGCGTTCGTCAACGCCGACTTCGACATCCACTACGTCGAGCGATACCTCAAGGGCGAGTAGCGGGGCGGGACCGGTAGAGTCCGCTCTCCGATCCGGGATCGCCAGCGAACGGCCTCGATGGATGCGGAGGCATCGGCACGTTGCGAGGCTCCGGCTCGCGGTCCTTTCGGGGAAGACCAACGCACGGGACAAGAGCCGCCCTGCAGCCGATGCGATCTCACGCGGGCGCTCCGGGCCGTTCGGTTGACTCGATCCCGTCGACACCGAAGGGTTCGAACCGCCGCCGTGGCACGGGGTGCGGCGAGCTCGTGGAGTCGATCCGGCGAGGCCGGCGTGGCGCGAACCGTTCCGATCGAACTCGAACGGCGCGAGCCGAACGTTCAGCTTCGTCCCGCGATGCGCGACGAGGCCATCGGGCCGATCACTGCACTTCGAGGTCGACGTTCGCGATCTGGATCTCGCCGAGCCGAATCGCCTTGATCTTCGAGCCGACACTGACGCGGTACAGCGCATACAGGTCGTCGACGCCCGAGGAACTGAGCGAGGGGAAGTCGCCCACGGTCGGGATTCCCTTCACTGGATCGAGGACGATGTCGACTTCGCTGTCGTTCTTCCGCTCCCAGAAGAAGCCGATCGGCGCGAACGTTCGGCCCTGCTCATCGACGAGGAGCAGCCCTGCGGAATCGCCGGCTTCCTCGCGGGCCTTCGAGTCCCAGATGTTCACCGGACTCTTGCCTCGACTGATGTTCAGGCGAAGCACGCGGGTTCCCTCCGGCTCGAGGATGCCCTTGACCTGCAGGCTTCGGTTGACGCGGACGCCGGGGCTTCGCGGGAACGTGCCGCGTCCCTCGGTCAGGTAGCCGTCGGACTCCCGCATGCCCGGCAGGTCGTTGGTCGAAAGCTGCAGGGGATCGATCTTGCTGTTGACTCGGATGTCGCTGCCGCCGACGGTTCGGAGGGATGGATCGAACGTCGGCGCGGCACCCGCACCGCCCTGACCCATCACCTTCGCCATCATGCCCGTCGCATCGACCTGCTCGAGCTGCGGCAGGGCGACGCGCAAGCCCTTCACCTGGATGAAGCGGGGCGTGGCGCCCCCGAGGTCCTTTCCAGGGAAGAGGAGCCACGCGGTGACCTGCTGCTGACCCGGCACGCTCGTCACGTAGTGCGAGGTGTCGTCGAACGGGAAGAGGCCTCGCCCGCCGCCGGGAAGATCGGCGGTCCAGGCGATCGGGTGCGTGGTGGGAGCGGTCTGCCCCGGCAAGGCGTCGCCGATCAGGCGAACCTGCGAGGACGACATGCGGAACTGCACACCCTGGTCGTAGGCGGGCTGGCGTACGACCACGCCGACCGCGTAGACCGGCTGCGTGCCACCGAGCGCCGCCGGCAGTGCCGCGGCGGGAGAGAACACGACACCCGCGAGATCGAGCGAATCAGGCGGAAGGGCGACCCGGCTCCGTCCGGCATGAGCGCCGTCGCGAGCGAGGCTCATCGCCACGCGATCGAGGTTGGGCTGCCGATTGCGAAGCGAGGCCGTGCCGGTCTCGGGCGCGAAGGATCCCGCGCTCAAGGTGCCGAAGAACTCCGCGACGAGCGTGTGGACGGGCACCCACATGCCACCGCCGGTGTCGGCGGGCCGCCCTTGGCTGTTGCTGCTTCGGATCCAGCCCGAGTAGCCCATGAAGGCACGCTCGCTCTGCAGGAGTCCGGCGCCGATCAGCACGATGCCCATGGTGATCACGCCGGCGGCGGCGCCGAGCCCGCCTCCGACGAGGTAGTTGACCATCGGCGGGAAGTTCAGATTCGCCGGCACGAGGCGGTCGGTCGCAAGCCGGAAGACGAAGAGGAAGATCGCGAACGGCGCGAGCAGGCCGATGCCCCACGCGAAGTTCGAGAGAGCGCCCATGCCGAGCACCTTGACCGCCACCGGCTCCCACACCGCGAAGGCCAGCACGCCGGCGGCGATCACGCAGAGCAGATGAAGGAGCGCGCTGAACGCGCCCTGGCTCGCCCACCAGTAGGCGATGAGCAGGGCCAGACCCAGAACGAGGAGGTTGAGGACGATGATCACGACTCGCCTCCTTCCGCCTTGGCGGCGGCCGCAGGCTTGGCCGCCGCGGGCTTGGGTGCGAACACTCGGGCAAACTCCTCGAGGCTGGTGTCGCCGGACACGACCTTCGCAAGCGCCGCCTCGGGAAGGAGCAGCATCTTGTGGCGGCGAGCCTCGGCCACCGCGGCCTTCAGGTCGCCCTCGAAAAGATGCTTGCGGATCTCCTCGGAGACCGGCATGACTTCGAACACCGCGACCTGCCCGAGGTAGCCGCTGCCCTGGCAGACCGGGCAGTCCTCGATCCGATTCCGGGCGGGCTGGATCTTGCCGACCGCGCGATGGATCCGGCCGGCGGCCCTCTCGGGAATGCCGAGCTTCTTGAGCTGGTCGGCGGGCGGCTGGAAGGGCTGCTTGCAGTTGGGGCAGAGGGTGCGGACGAGTCGCTGGGTCATCACGGCACGCAGCGGCTTCACCGCCGCCTTGAGGTCACCCACCGCGCGGCACCATTCCGTGATCGCCGCGGCCACGCCCGGCTGCTGCATCAGCACGTAGACGAGCGGACCTTCACGGCCTGCGGCGGCTGCGGTCGACTGCGTGTTCGTCTCGCTGGTGTCGCCGACGAGGACGATGTCCGGATCGCGGCGAAGGATCGACTGCAGCTGCGTCGCGAACGGAAGGCTCGGATTCGAGGCGTCCCACTCGACGTGATCGACGCCGTCGAGACGCATCTCGACCTTCTTCTCGAGCGTCTTGATGTTGCAGGTGAAGGCGTCGTGCCGGGCGAGCAGGCTGTAGCCGGTGGTGGTGAGGCCCTGGCCGTTCGGCGACGCGACGAGGACGACGCCGTGACGATCGTGCACCTCGGCGAGCGGGTCGATCACCGCTCGCTGCGCTTCGAGCAAGCCCAGCGACTCGTAGGGTCGGCTGAGCCGCTCGCGGCGGTTGAAGTCCATCCGCAAGGTCTGTCCCGCGGAGGATCCGGAGGTCGCGAGCGTGAGGACGGCAGTCCCCGTCGGGCCGTTGAGGCTGAACTCCGCCTCCTGCCGGCGACGGCGATCCTGCACGTCCAGTCCCGCCTGCGCCTTGACGTAGTCGACGACCGCCTGGGCCTCCTCGGCCGAGAGCGAGCCGAGGTTGGCCCTCACGCCATCGATCAGGCAGCTGGCGACGATCCCGCTTCGGCCGGGGGCGATGTCGAGTCGCGACGCGCGCCGCTCGAGGGCCGGGACGAGAATCTCCTCGACCCGGAGGTGGACCGGCAGCAGGGGGTCCTCCTTGCCCGGGACGTTCCGCACTTCGCCGCGCGGGCCGACGAAGGAGATCTGCGCCTTCGCGATGCCTCGCTTCGCGCGGCGGGCCTCCATCTTCTCGCGGAACTCGCCGGAGAAGGGCCGGTAGCGCCGTTCCTCGGGGACCCGCGAGTCGCGGTACTGCCAGTAGCCGAACAGAGTGCCGGCCATGAGCAGGATCGCGACCGGCCAGCCGACCCAGAAGATCGGGATCAGCACCACCGCGGCCAGTCCGGCGACGCCTGCCCCGAGGAAGAGGCCGTTCCAGAGCGCGACGTTGAAGTGGAAGTAGCGGGTGTCGGGCTCGAGCTTCGACGAGACCACCCACGCGTAGGGGATGATCGAGGCGAGGAGCAGCACCGGCTTGACCACGCTCATCAGGACCGCCGCGTCGGCCGAGGCCGCGAGCGTGGTGGCGAGCATGGACGCGGAAGATGGATCGATCGGCACCGAGCGGTTCTCCGCGGAGGGATCAGGCGATCCCCTTGAGCCTCATCTTGAGCTCTTCCGGCTTCGGGGTGGCCGAAAGGGCGACCTTGTGGTGGATGTACTCCTGCTCGACGAGCTTCACGAGGGAACTCGTGAAGTCGACCATGCCCTCCTCCTGGTTGTCGCGGATCACCTCGAGCAGCTCGCCTTCGCGGCCCTCGAGGACGTACTTCTGGACGATCGGCGTGTTGATCAGGATCTCGAGGGCGGGAATGCGCGCGATGTTCTCGTGCAGGGTCGGGAGGAGCTTCTGGTAGACGATGGCCCGGAGGTTGTAGGCGAGCAGCTTGCGGATCTGCTCGCGCTCGCCCTCGGGGAAGAGGTCGTAGATGCGGCCGAAGGTCTGCCACGCGGAGCTGGCGTGGATCGTCCCGAACACGAGGTGGCCCGTCTCGGCGGCGCGGATCGCGGCCTCGAAGGTCTCGTAGTCGCGCATTTCGCCGACGAGCACGACGTCGGGGTTCTCACGAACGAGGGCCCGCAGCGCGTCGTTGAAGTTGACGCAGTCGATGCCGACCTCGCGCTGATTGATGATCGCCTTGTCGTCGTTGAAGATGTACTCGATCGGGTCCTCGATGGTCACGATGTGGACGCGCTTGCGCTCGTTCACGTACTGGAGCATCGAGGCGATCGAGGTGCTCTTGCCGGAGCCGGTCACGCCGGAGAAGAGGATGAGTCCCTGGGCGCTCATCGAGATGTCGCCGAGGATCTGCGGAAGGTAGAGGTCCTCGAAGCGCTTGATGTTCGAGGTGATCAGACGAGCCGCGAAGGAGGGCTTGCCGCGGGCCATGAAGAGGTTGACGCGGAAGCGGTTGCGATCGTCGTGGTCGTACGCGAAGTCGATCGAGCCGCGCTTCTTGAAGAACTCGTACTGGCCCGGATCGAGGATGTCCTTGCCGATCTGGAACATCAGGTCGATCCCGATCGGTCCGGTCTGCAGCGGCTTCAACGATCCGCGATAGCGGACTCGCGGCGCCTGATCGACCTTCAGGATGAGGTCGCTCGCCGCGAGTTCGATGCAGGCATGCAGGTAGGATCGCCACGCCTTGAGACCCTCGCCGGGCGTCGTGCCGCGTTCGTGCGAGGCGGAGGCGGTCAGTTCGTTCAGGTGCAAACTCGTGATCTCCTCGAGCGGTCTCGGGCAGGCTTGGACACGAGGGCCGGCTGCCGTGCGCCGAGCCGCGAAGACTAGCAGATCCGCCCCTTGCCAAGGAACGGTTCCGCGGTCTCGGTCTCGGCGAAGCAGGGCCTCCGGGGATCGTTGACAGACCGGGCGCGCCGCGTGCATGATCCCTCGATGGACGCCAAGATCGTGCAGGAAGGGATCACCTTCGACGACGTGCTGCTGCTCCCCCGGGCAAGCGACGTCACCCCGGACCGTGCCGACACCTCGACGAGGCTGACCCGGTCGATCCGCATCAACATCCCGATCGTCTCCGCCCCGATGGACACGGTCACCGAGGCGGGTCTGGCGATCGCGCTCGCTCAGGAGGGCGGGCTGGGGATCGTCCATCGGAACATGCGTCCGCAGCGGGAGGCCCGCGAGGTCGCGACCGTCAAGCGCAGCGAGAACGGCGTGATCTCCGACCCGGTGGTGCTCGCCCCGGAGGACACCGCGAGCCGCGCGATGGAGCTCATGAAGGAGCATCGCGTCAGCGGTTTCCCCGTCACGCTCGACGGCGACCGCCGCGGCAAGGTGGTGGGAATCCTCACGACTCGGGACATGCGGTTCCTGCATGGCGATCCCGCCAAGACCCGCGTGGGCGAGATCATGACGGGCGCGAACCTCGTCACCGCTTCGCCCGAGACGACCCTCGCGGAGGCCGAGGGGATCCTGAACCGCTCGCGGGTCGAGAAGCTGCTGCTCGTCGATGGCGAAGGGCGGCTGTCCGGCATGATCACCATGCGGGACATCGACAATCTTCGACGTCATCCGCAGGCGTGCCGCGACGATCGGGGACGCCTTCGCGTCGGTGCGGCGGTTGGCGTGCTCGCCCCGGAGCGGGTCGAGGCGCTGCTCGAGGCCGAGGCCGACGTGCTCGTCGTGGATACCGCGCACGGCCACAGCCAGAACGTGCTCGAGACCGTGCGATGGATCAAGTCGCGGGCCGACATCGAGGTGATCGCCGGCAACGTGGCGACCGCAGACGGTGCCCGAGCGCTGATCGACGCCGGCGCCGACGCGATCAAGGTCGGCATCGGGCCGGGTTCGATCTGCACCACGCGGATCGTCACCGGCGTCGGCGTTCCGCAGGTGACGGCGATCATGAACGTGGTGCCGATCGCGGAAGCGGCGGGGGTCCCGGTGATCGCCGACGGCGGGATTCGCCAGAGCGGCGACATCGCGAAGGCGATCGCGGCCGGCGCGTCGACGGTGATGCTCGGCGGGCTCTTCGCGGGGCTCGACGAAAGCCCCGGCGAACTCGTGCTCCACCGCGGGCGACGCTTCAAGGCCTACCGCGGCATGGGCAGCGAGGGCGCGATGGCCGCAGGCAGCGCGGATCGCTACGGGCAGGGCGGTACTCGCAAGTTCGTGCCGGAGGGCGTCGAGGGACGCGTGCCGTATCGCGGACCGCTCTCGGAGTTCGTCTACCAGATGGTCGGCGGCCTTCGCAGCGCGATGGGCTACTGCGGAGCCGCGTCGATCGACGAGTTCCGTCGCGTCGCCCAGTTCGTGCGCGTCTCCGCGGCGAGCGTGGTGGAGAGCCACCCGCACGACATCGTGATCACGCGGGAAAGCCCGAACTACACGGTGGCGTCGCTCGAGGAGTGAACCGCGCCCGAGGCATCGCCTCGCATCGACATCCGAGGCGAGGCTGCGTCGGCCTTTGGGCACGACTTCGCGAGACGCCGCTCGGAACGGCGAGCATGGGCCAATCGATGGCCCTCGGACGAACCTCGCATGCCGCGCCTCCGTCGATCACCGACCGGTCGGCTGTCGTGGAATCGGAGAACTCTGAGCGGATCCGTCTCGCCGTCGAACCACTCGCCTCGGGGCGATGGATCGGCTTGATCAAGGCTGCGATGACGCATGGTTCGATGCCTCGTTCGGATCTTCGAACGAGTGTTCGAATGGGGGCAGGACCGATTGGTGCGCGGCGGTCGACTCGGCGAGTCCGTCCGAGTCTCTGCGGGAATCGATCCTCCCGCAGAGACTCGTCGCGCTCATGATGCCGGTGACAGGAATCGAACCTGCACGCCCCTTCCGGGGCAACGGATTTTGAATCCGTCGCGTCTGCCAGTTCCGCCACACCGGCCGTGGTCGATGGCGACGCCGTGAGGCGCCGCGGCGGAGATCATCGGCTCTCTTCCGGCGATTCACAAGCCGCGAAGGACCGCAGGTCGCGCGAACGAAAACGCCCCGGCTCGAAGGCCGGGGCGGAGGGGGCGGTTCGGGGCCGGAGGCCTCGCGATCAGTTGAGCATCGATCCAGTGTCGGCGTCGGTGACAGGCGTCGCGGCCTCGTTCTGTCGAACGACATCGACGAGGGAGACGCCGTCCGTCACCCGCTGGGCGCCGAGGGCCTCGGCCTCCTCGGCAAGTTCCTCGAGCACCGAATCCTCCTCCTCTTCCATGGCAAGCGCCTCGCCGTGCTTCTCGACGCGCATCTTCGTGTACGCGCGGAAGCCGGTGCCCGCAGGGATGAGGTGGCCGAGCAGGACGTTCTCCTTGAGGCCTTCGAGGGTGTCGGTCGCCCCGCGGAGCGCGGCCTCGGTGAGCACCTTGGTGGTCTCCTGGAAGCTGGCGCCCGAGAGGAAGGAGTCCGACTGGAGGCTCGCCTTGGTGATGCCAAGCAGCAGCGTCTTCGCCTGCGCGGGCTTCGCCTTCTCCGTGGTGGCGGGATCCTTGCCAGCGGCCTCCGCACGGGCGTTGGCCTCCTTCACCGTGGCCTTGTCCACCAGGGAGCCGAGCGTCAGCTCGGTGCCGCCGGGATTGCGGACCTTGAGCCTCGAGATCACCTCGCGGTTCTTCCGCTGGAACTCGAACTTGTCGACCACGTCGTTCGGGAGGAGGTCGGTGTCGCCGGGCTTGACGACCTTCACCTTGCCGAGCATCTGACGGAGGATGACTTCGATGTGCTTGTCGCTGATCGGCACGCCCTGGGCGCGGTAGACGTTCTGGACCTCGTCGAGCATGTAGAGGTAGAGCGGCTCCTCACCCTTGATGCGGAGGATGTCCGCCGGGATCTGCGGGCCCTCGGTGAGCGCATCGCCGGCCTCCACCCGGTCGCCGGTGTGGACGAGCAGCTGCTTGCCCTGCGGCACGTGGTGGTCGTGCTCGACGCCCGCGTCGGAGATGACCTTGATGGTCATCTTGCCCTTGCGCTTGTCGCTGTGCAGCTCGACGCGTCCGGAGATCTCCGCGAGGACGGTGGGGTCCTTCGGGATCCGCGCCTCGAAGATCTCGGTGACGCGCGGAAGGCCGCCGACGATGTCCTGCGTTCGGCCGCCTTCCTTGGGCTGACGGGCGAGCAGTCCGCCGGCCGCGATCTCCTCGCCCTCGACGACCTCGATGCGGGCCTTCGCGGGGAGGTGGTGGAAGTCGAGGATGGTGCCGGTCGCGTCCTCGATGGTGATCTGCGGATGCTTCTCACCGGTGTGCGGCGTGACGACGAGCGCCGAGTGGCCGCCCTTCTGGTCCTCCTTGCGGCAGGTCTCGCCCTCGACGACGTCCTTGAAGCGGACGATGCCGGACTTCTCGGCGAGGATCGGCGTCATGAACGCGTCCCACTGCACCATGGACTGGCCCTTGCGGACGCTCTCCGCCTCTCGGACGAGGATGGTCGCGCCGTAGGGGACCTTGTGCTTCTCGAGTTCGCGTCCAAGGTCGTCGACCACGGCGACCTCGCCGTTGCGCTTGAGGGCCCGGAGACGCTCGACGCCTTCCTCTTCGACGAGCACCGCGTTGCAGTCGCGGAGCACGATCTTGCCGGCGTTGAGCGCGCGGATCTCGTTGTCGACGAGACCCTGCGACGCGATGCCGCCGGTGTGGAAGGTCCGCATGGTGAGCTGCGTGCCCGGCTCGCCGATCGACTGGGCGGCGATGATGCCGACCGCCATGCCCTCTTCGACGAGGTTGCCGGTCGACATGTCCATGCCGTAGCAGCGGGCGCACACGCCGCGGGGCGTCTGGCAGGTGAGGGGGCTGCGGACCTGCACGGTGTCGATGCCGAGCGCCTCGATGCGTCGGGCGATCTCCATCGTGATGAGCCCGTGCTCGGAGACGATGACCTCGTCGGTGCGAGGATCGATGATCGTCTGGCGGCTGGTGCGTCCGGTGATCGACTGGTGCAGCGGCACGTCGACCTCGTCGCCCTTGTAGATCGCCCGCTTCGGCACGCCCGAAGGCGTTCCGCAATCGTGCTCGATGACGACGAGCGACTGCGCGACGTCGCAGAGTCGCCGCGTCAGATAGCCCGAGTCGGCGGTCTTGAGCGCGGTGTCTGCCAGTCCCTTGCGGGCACCGTGGGTGGAGGAGAAGTACTCGAGGACGTTGAGGCCCTCGCGGAAGTTGGCGCGGATCGGCGTCTCGATGATCTCGCCGCTCGGCTTCGCCATCAGGCCGCGCATGCCCGCGAGCTGCTGCATCTGGCTCGCGTTGCCGCGGGCGCCCGAGGTGATGAAGAGGTAGACCGGGTTGAGGTACCGGCGGCCTTCGTTCGACTCGATCGGCACCTCGGTGCCGTTCTCTTCGCGGCGGTCCTCCTGAAGCGTCTTGGAGAGCTCCTTGGTGATCTGCTCTCGGCACTGCGCCCACAGGTCGAGCAGCTGGTTGTGCCGCTCTCGCTCGGTGATGGCGCCCGAGTGGTAGCTCTTCTCGACGCGGTCGACCTTCTTCTGCGTCTCCTCGAGCAGCCGCGTCTTGGCGGCCGGGATCCGCAGGTCGGTGATGCTGAAGGAGAGGCCCGAGGTCGTGGAGGCCTTGAAGCCCGCTTCCTTCATCGCATCGAGCAGCTTGATCGTCGCGGGGCGTCCGAGACGCTCGTAGGTGTCGTCGATGACCCGCGCCGCGCCCTTCTTGCCGAGCGGGCAGTTGTAGAACGGCATGCCGTCGGGAAGGATGTCGCTGAAGATCACGCGGCCGACGGTGGTGCGGATGCGGCGGTTGCGCGGCATCGGCTCGGGCTGGCCGCGCTCCTTGGCGACCTGCTGCTCGAAGCGCGGCAGGCGGACGAGGATCGGCTCGTGCAGGGAGATCGAGCCGCGGTCGTAGGCCAGCAGCGCCTCCTCCATGTCCTTGAAGCGGCGGAGCTGCTCGTCGGGCCGGGTGTCCTCGAGGGCGCCGGCGGTGAGGAAGTACACGCCCATCACGATGTCCTGGCTCGGGCTCACCACGGGGGAGCCGTTGGCCGGGCTGAAGATGTTGTGCGTCGACATCATCAGCACGTGCGCCTCGGCCTGCGCCTCGACCGAGAGCGGCAGGTGCACGGCCATCTGGTCGCCGTCGAAGTCGGCGTTGTAGCCGGTGCAGACGAGCGGATGGATCTTGATCGCGTTGCCTTCGACGAGCACCGGCTCGAACGCCTGGATGCCCATGCGGTGGAGCGTCGGCGCCCGGTTGAGCAGCACCGGGTGGTTGCGGATCACCTGCTCGAGGATGTCCCACACCTCCGGATCGCGACGCTCGAGCATCCGCTTGGCGCTCTTGATCGTGTCGGCGAAGCCGTGCTCCTTGAGCTTCCGGATGATGAACGGCTGGAAGAGCTCGAGGGCGATCTTCTTGGGCAGGCCGCACTGGTGCAGCTTGAGTTCCGGGCCGACCACGATGACCGAACGGGCGGAGTAGTCGACGCGCTTGCCGAGCAGGTTCTCGCGGAAGCGGCCCTGCTTGCCCTTGATCATGTCGGTGATCGACTTGAGCGGGCGGTTGCTCGAACCCGAGACCGGGCGACGGCACCGACCGTTGTCGAACAGGGCGTCGACGGCCTGCTGGAGCATCCGCTTCTCGTTGCGGACGATGACCTCCGGCGCGTTGAGGTCCATCAGCTTCTTGAGGCGGTTGTTGCGGTTGATGATCCGGCGGTACAGGTCGTTGAGGTCGCTCGTCGCGAAGTTGCCGCTCTCGAGCAGGACCAGCGGGCGGAGGTCCGGCGGGATCACGGGGATCACGTCGAGCACCATCCACGCCGGATCGTTGTCGCTGTGGCGGATCTGCTCGACCAGGCGCAGGCGCTGCGAGACCTTCTTGTGGGTCGCCTTGCTCTTGGTGGTCTCGAGCTCCTCGCGAAGCTCGTGCGCGATGGACGTCATGTCCATCTGGTTGAGCAGTTCGCGGATCGCCTCGGCGCCGGTCATCGCGACGAACGCGCTGCCGTGCTTGGCGACGGCCTCGCGGTAGTCGTCCTCGGTGAGGACCTGCTGATGCTCGAGGTCGGTGTCGCCCGGGAAGGTGACGACGTAGTCCTGGAAGTAGATGACCTTCTCGAGGTCGCTGACCTTCATCCCGAGCAGCGTGCCGAGACGGCTCGGCATCGCCTTGAAGAACCAGATGTGGACGATCGGGGCGGCCAGGTTGATGTGGCCCATGCGCTTGCGGCGGACCCGCGAGTGGGTCACCTTCACGCCGCAGCGGTCGCAGATGATGCCCTTGTACTTCGTGCCGCGGTACTTGCCGCAGGCGCACTCGTAGTCGCGCTCGGGACCGAAGATCCGCTCGCAGAACAGACCGTCCCGCTCGGGCCGGTAGGTGCGGTAGTTGATGGTCTCGGGCTTCTTGACCTCGCCGAAGCTCCAGCTTCGGATGTCGTTGGGGCTTGCGAGGGTGATCTTCACCGACCCGTAGTCGTTGACGCGGTCGTAGACGTTGTCGTTCATGGGATTCGGCACTCCCGAGGAGGCGTTGGGCAGAGGAAAGAGGACGGAGCGGAACGAGGGGCCGGCGCGATCAGAGCAGCGCCACCGGCTCCTGCTGATCCTTCTCGGGCACGATGTTCATGCCGAGACCCTTGATCTCGTGGCAGAGGACGTCGAACACGACCGGCATGCCGGCCTCGAGCACGTTGGTGCCCTTGACCATGCTGTCGTAGATCTTGGTGCGGCCCTCGACGTCGTCGCTCTTGACGGTGAGGAGCTCCTGCAGCACGTACGCGGCGCCGTAGGCCTCGAGCGCCCACACCTCCATCTCGCCGAACCGCTGGCCGCCCGTGCGGGCCTTGCCGCCGAGAGGCTGCTGCGTGATGAGGCTGTAGGGGCCCGTCGCACGGGCGTGGATCTTGTCGTCGACGAGGTGGTGCAGCTTCAGCATGTACATGTAGCCGACCGTGGTCCGTTGCGAGAACGGCTCGCCGGTCCGCCCGTCGTGGAGCTGGATCTTCCCGTCGGGCGGCATGGTGGCGAGGATCTCGCGCGGTCCGCCGGGCGACTTTCCGTCGGACTCGAAGGACTCGCGACGGCTTCGGACCCGGGCGTTCGCCTCGGCCACCGACGCGAAGATCTCCTTCTCGGTGGCGCCGTCGAAGACGGGGGTCACCGCCTGGAAGCCCAGGACCTGCGCGGCCCAGCCGAGGTGGGTCTCGAGGATCTGGCCGACGTTCATGCGGCTCGGCACGCCGAGCGGATTGAGCAGGATGTCGACGGTGGTGCCGTCCTCGAGGAAGGGCATGTCCTCCTCGGGAACGATGCGGGCGATGACGCCCTTGTTGCCGTGGCGTCCCGCCATCTTGTCGCCGACGGAGAGCTGCCGCTTGGTGGCGAGGTAGACCTTCACCATCTCGAGCACGCCCGAGGGCAGCTCGTCGCCGCGCTTCATGTGGGCGAGCTTGCGCTGCTTCTCGTGCTCGATCGCCTCGATGCGCGGCCAGAACTGGCCTCGCAGGACCTCCGCCTGCTCGCGGGTCTCCTTCGAGCCCTTGATCCACTTCTCGGAGAAGGTCTCGATCTGCTCGATGATGACTTCGGGGATGTCGCTGGCGCCGACCTTCTGGCGAGACGAGGGGTCGACCATGTCGGTGCCGATCACCTCGTTGATCGCCGCGACCATCTGGCGGAAGAGGGCGATCCGCTTCTGGTCCATCTCCGCCTCGTAGGCGTCCTGCTCCTTCTTGATCGCCTTCTTCTGCTCGTCGGTGAGGTGCATCCGACGGCTGAAGCGGCGGGTCGCGATCACGATGCCCTCGGTGCCGGCGGGCACCTCGAGCGAGTCGTTCTTCACGTCCTCGCCGGCGCGGCCGAAGATCGCGTGGAGAAGCTTCTCCTCGGGGCTCAGTTCCGACTTGCTCTTCGGGCTGACCTTGCCGACGAGGATGTCGCCGGGGCCGACGCGGGCGCCGACCCGGATCACCCCGTGGTCGTCGAGGTTGCGGAGCATCCGCTCGCTGACGTTCGGGATGTCGCGGGTGAACTCCTCGCGGCCGAGCTTGGTCTCGCGGATCTCCACGTCGAAGTTCTCGATGTGGATCGACGTGAAGACGTCGTCCTTCACGAGCTTCTCGTTGATGACGATCGCGTCCTCGAAGTTGTAGCCGTCGAAGGTGTTGAAGGCGACGAGCGCGTTCTTGCCGAGCGCCAGTTCGCCCTGACGCGTGCTGGCGCCGTCGGCGAGGATCTGGCCGGCTTCGACCTTCTGGTGCAGCGAGACGATCGGCTTCTGGTTCTGGCAGGTCCGCTCGTTGAGGCCGACGAACTTGCGAAGCTCGTACTCGTCGGCGTTGTCGATGATGATCCGCTGGCTGTCGACGTAGGTGACCACGCCGCCGCGCTTCGCCCGGACGATCATGCCCGAGGAGGATCCGACCACCCGTTCCATGCCGGTGGCGACGAGCGGGGGGTCCACCTTGATGAGCGGCACCGCCTGGCGCTGCATGTTCGAGCCCATGAGGGCGCGGTTGGCGTCGTCGTGTTCGAGGAAGGGGATCAGCGACGCGGAGACGCCGACGATCTGCTTGGGCGAGATGTCGATGTACTCGACCTGCCCGGCCGGAACCTGGGCGAGATCGCCGCTGACGCGGGCGAGCACCTGGCTCTCGCGGATCTTGCCGCTGGTGTCGAGGACGTCGGAGGTGGCGAGGACCGCCTGAAGCTCCTGGTCGGCCCGCAGCGCGAGCACGCCGCCGGTCGCCTTGCCCTGCTTGACCTCGCGGTAGGGGGTGAGCAGGAAGCCGTAGTCGTCGATCTCGGAGTAGATGCCGAGCGAGGCGATGAGGCCGATGTTCGTGCCTTCAGGCGTCTCGATCGGGCAGATGCGGCCGTAGTGCGAGATGTGGACGTCGCGGACGTCGAAGCCTGCACGCTTGCGGTTGAGGCCGCCGGGCCCGAGGGCCGAGAGGCGACGCTCGTGCACGAGCATGGACAGAGGATTGGTCTGGTCGACCACCTGCGAGAGCTCGCTGCGCCCGAAGAAGAAGTCGATCGCGCTCGAGATGCTCTTGCTGTTGACGAGGTCGGAGATCTTGGCGAGCTCCTCCGGGGCCTTGATCGACATCTTCTCCTGCACGGTGCGCTTCAGCTTCAGGAAGCCCTTGCGCATCTCCTCGACCGCAAGCTCGTCGAGCGTGCGGAGGCGGCGGTTGCCGAGGTGGTCGATGTCGTCGACGTGCGCCTTGTTCCGCTTGGCGCGCAGGTCGAGGATGTAGCGGATCACCGCGAGGAAGTCCTCCGCACGGAGATGCATCACCGTCTCGGGGCAGTGCTCGTAGCTGTCGGTCTGCTCGAACTTGCGGTTGATGCGGAAGCGTCCGACTCGACCGAGCTTGTAGCGGTTGTCGTCGAAGAACTTCTCCTTGAACAGCGCCCGTGCCTTGTCGACCTGCGGCGGATTGCCCGGACGCAGCTTGCCGTAGATCTTGAGCAGCGCCGCGTCGTACTCGGTGACCTCCGCGAGGAAGTCGAGCTTCTCCTCGGCGATGGTGTTGAGGATGAGCGGGTCGCCGGGGTCGGCGATCGCCCGAACCGTGCCGAGATCGGCCGCGACGATCGCCTCGAGGGCGTCGCCGATCATGGCGCCGGGGCGGCAGAGCTCCTCGCCGGTGTCGCTGTCGACGATGAGCTCGGCGGAATAGTGCTCGGGCCGCAGCATCTCGACGCGGACGTCCTCCACGTCGTAGAAGAGCTCGAGCAGACGGTCGGTGGAGCTGAACGACTCGTCGAGGGCCCGCAGGAACGTCGTCGCGGCGAGCTTGGTCGACTGGTCGATCCGCATCATCAGGCGGTCCTTCTTGTCGACCTCGAGCTCGATCCAGCTGCCTCGCTCCGGGATGATGCGGGCGGAGTGCAGCGGCCGGTCACCGAAGCTCGAGGCGATCGAGAAGTCCACGCCCGGGGATCGGTGCAGCTGACTGACGATCACCCGCTCGGCGCCGTTCACGATGAACTCGCCGCCGCCCATCATGATCGGCACCTCGCCGAGGTAGATGTCCTCCTGCATGATGTCGGTCGTGCCCTCGCGGCGCAGCCGGACCGCGACGCGGAACGGCATGCCGTAGGTCAACCGAAGCTCGCGGCACTCGTCGGGCGTGTAGCGGGCCTCCTCGAGGGTGTAGTGGAGGTACTCCAGCTTCATCTTCCCGTCGTAGCTGTCGATCGGGAAGACCTCGCGGAGCAGGCTCTCGAGGCCGAGCGAGGGATCACGCTCGTCTCTCGACCGCTCCACCTGCAGAAAACGGCGGTACGCCGCCTGCTGCACCCGCACCAGATCGGGGACGGGTACGGCGTCGCCACGCTTCGCGAAGTTCCTTGGGGTCCGCGCGGAGTTCGGAGTCGTCATCGTCTCGGATTTCCTCGACGCAAAGGCATCGACCGACCGCCTTGCGGCTGCCGGTTCGCCGTCGCATCCTCAGTTCGATCGAATGGTCAAGGGTGAGCCGCCCGCCAAGCCCTGTAACGTAGCGAGTGCAGTTCCCCAAGGCAAGCCTCGGGGGGAATTCTGGCACCGTTCTTGCAGTGATCCACCACGGACGCCGCTCCCCTTCGTCGGCGTCCCGAAGTTCCGGTCGGAGGAGGCGGGACGCGCCCGCCCCCTCCGCCGGACCTCGATCACTTGATTGCGACCTTCGCTCCGGCCTCCTCGAGGGCCGCCTTGAGCTTGTCCGCATCTTCCTTGGAGACCTTCTCCTTGACGGGCTTGGGAGCGCCGTCGACGAGATCCTTGGCCTCCTTGAGACCGAGACCGGTCGCCTCGCGGACGACCTTGATGACGCCGATCTTCTTGTCGCCGGCGCTCTCGAGGATCACGTCGAACTCGGTCTGCTCGGCCGCGGCCTCGCCGCCGCCCGCACCACCGGCCGCCGGTCCGGCCATCATCACGGCGCCGCCCGCGGCGGGCTCGATCCCGTACTGCTCCTTCATGTAGTCCGTGAGGTCCACGGCATCCTTGAGGGAGAGGGCGGCGATCTTGTCGCCAAGTTCGGTGATGGTCGCGCTGAAGGTCTTCGTCTCGGACATGGTTTCAATCACTCCGTGCACACGCGTCGGTCCCGAGAGGAGCCGCGCCTTCGCGGCTTTTCACCCCCGAGGGGGCCAGTCGGGGCCATGGTTGGTTCAGTGAAGGCGATGCGGGTCAGCCCGCGACCGCCTGGATGGTTTCGCCTCGCTCGAGCCGCTCGGTGATCTCCTTGACGACACCGAGGACACGACGGCCCGGGCCGAGCGCCGCGGCCGCGAGATTGCGGCCCGGCGAGAGGAGCAGCGTGACGACCTTGGCCTGCGCCTCCTCGCGAGTGGGGAAGGTGCTCAAGCGCACCACGCCGTCCGCTCCCTCGAAGAAGATCCCGTCGAGGCAGGCGGCCTTGAGCTCGAGTTCCTTGACCTTCCTTGCGCGGTCGACGAGTTCGCGGGCGACCTCGACGACGCTGGCGCCGCCGTAGACCACCGCAGACGAGCCCTTGAACGCGGGATCGAGGACCTCGAGAGGCGTGCCCTTGAAGGCCTTCCTCGCAAGGGTGTTCTTCACGATGCTGACGCGGATCGACTTGGCGCGAAGTTCGTCGCGGAGTCGAGTGGTGCCGCCGGCGTCGAGCCCACGGACCTCCACGACCACCGCACCGCCGATGTCGCCGAAGCGGCGTCGGTACTCGCTGACGATCATTTCCTTGACGGGCTTGCTCATGGCTTGCTCTTGGGAACGGCCGCCGTGCGGCGCCTCAGGCGGAGACGGGGACTGCGGGACCCATGGTCGAGTGGATCACGCACTTGCGGAGGTAGTGGCCCTTCGCGGACGAGGGCTTGATCCGCTCGATCGTGGAGAGGAAGTGGCGAAGGTTCGCGATGAGGTGGTCGTCGGGGAAACTGAGCTTCCCGAGCACGCAGTGGACGTTGCCGCCCGCGTCGTTGCGGTACTCCTGCTTGCCGGCGGAGTACTCGCGAACCGCCGAAACGACGTCCGTCGCGACGGTGCCGGCCTTGGGGCTCGGCATGAGCCCCTTGGGGCCGAGCACCTTTCCGAGCTTGCTGACGACCCGCATCATGTCGGGGCTTGCGACGGCGACGTCGAATTCCATCCAGCCGCCCTCGATCTTCGCGACGAGGTCGTCGCTGCCCGCCTCGATCGCGCCGGCGGCCTTGGCGGCCTCGATCTTGTCGCTGTTGCAGAAGCAGACGACCCTCACGCTCTTGCCGATGCCGTGCGGCATGGCGATGGAGCCGCGGAGGGCCTGGTCGGCCTGCTTCGGATCGATGCCGAGGTTGACCACCACGTTCACGGTCTCGTCGAACTTCGCCGCCTTGAAGCGTCGCAGGGCCGGAACGGCCTCTTCGGGGCTCATGGCGGCGGACGGAGCGATGGCGGCGTTGGCGCGGCGGCGCTTGCTGAGCTTGGGCATGGTCAGGCCTCCACCTCGACGCCCATCGAGCGGGCGGTGCCGGCGATCGTTCGCATGGCGGCCTCGAGGCTGCCCGCGTTGAGATCCTCCATCTTCTCCTTCGCGATCGCTTCGAGCTGCGCCTTCGAGAGCTTGCCGATCTTCGGACCGTTCGGCGCTCCGGAGCCCTTCTCGACCTTGATGGCGTCGAGGATGAGCACGGAGGCCGGTGAGCTCTTGATCTCGAACTCGAAGGACCGGTCGTTGTAGACGGTGATGACGCAGCCGACGACGCGGCCGTTCAAGGCCTTCGTCCGATCGTTGAACTGCTGGATGAACTGGCCCGGGTTGACGCCGTTGGCGCCGAGCGCGGGACCGATCGGCGGCGCCGGCGTCGCCTTGCCGCCGGGCGCCATGATCTTGAACTGCTTGGTGACCTGCTTGGCCATCGTCGGGAACCTCCCACCTCGAGGGCCCCCATGTCGACGGGGGACGGTCCGGCTTCGGCCGGAAGCGCTCGGGGTCGTTCGAACGGTTCGAGTGAAGAATCGCCCACGATAGCGAAAGCCCGCCGCAGTTCAAGCGGGGTGGCGAATCGTCGGCGCGGATCGTGTCAGGACGACCGGCGGATCACGGATTCCCCCAGGACGCCAGCAGGATGGCGAGGTCTCCGCCGCCGACCGAGCCGTCGCCATCAAGGTCCGCCGGACAGCCGCCGCACGAGCCCCACGCCGAGAGCATGATCGCCAGATCGCTTCCGCCGACCGAGCCGTCGCCGTCGAGGTCGGCCGAGACCACCGTGCCGCCGTGACTCCACGCCTCGACGGGAATGGTCGCCTTGGGTGTCCCGGGAGACGACCAGCGGACGATCAGGCCGGCGCCGCCGAAGTTCTCGAAGAACTCGACTCGCACCGGATGTCGGCCGGCCGCGAGGGCGATCGTGCCGCTCCGCTCGAGCATGCCGTGCAGGCCGTCGTTGTCGACGACGAGGGTGTCTTCGATCCACAGCCGCGAGCCGTCGTCGGAATCGGTGAAGAGTGTCCACACCGAGGCGGTCGGAACCTCGAGCCAGCCCGTGAAGGCGGAGGCCACGAGGTCGGTGCGACCGCTTCCGGCGAAGACGCCACCGGTGCTCGGGATCTCGATCTGCGGCAGGATCTCGCTTGCGATCGGCACGAGCGTCGCGAAGTCCGGGAGCACGCTGCTCTCGGGGATCTCGTAGTGCTTGGCGATCACGCCCGGTGCGGCTCCGGAGACCTGCGTCGCCGATCGCGGGATCGCCCACTCGATCTCCACCGCCGCGGAGGCGGTCGCACCGAACGAATCGACGATCGTGTAGACGAGGGAATCGAGGCCGCTCGCGCCAGCCCCCGGGCTCACCAGGATCGAGTGTCGTCCGTCGTCTCCGACGATCGACTCGACGGGATGCCCGTCGGCGGTCGTCGGATCATGCGAGGCGATCGAGATGTCCGAGCAGGATCCACCACGATCGTTTCGAAGGACGTCGATCACGAGCGCTTCGCCCGCAAGGCCGGTCGCCGAATCGGGGTCCGCCACCGGCTCCGGCCCGCCCGAGTAGTCGCAGGGGACGTTCGTGAGCGTCGCGAGCATCGAACCGATCGAGCCCGGATGGAATCTCAGAGCGATGTTCGACATGCCGCCGGGGCAGGTGTGGCAGTAGCTCATGATCGTGCCGCCGTAGGCCTGCGAGCAGTCGCCGATGCCGCAGCCGTCGAGGGGCGGCGAGACCGAATGCGTGTGCGGGGATCCGATGTTGTGGCCGAACTCGTGGCTCACCACCATGATGTCCCAGTTCTCGTGGCGGTGATCCTCGAGCGGATACGGAAAGCTGCCCCCGAGATTCGCCGACAGCGCGTAGCCGTAGCTGCCGCAGACGCCCGGAAGCCACGCCACGCCGCCACCGAGCCCGCGTCCGGAGAGGAAGTGCGCCAAATCGCGCGGCACCTCGGACATGAGCGCCTGCCAGTGGTCGCGGAACTGTCCAAGCTGCGCACCGGTCCCCGACTGGTCCCACGGGTCCTCTTCCTCCCACAGCCGGAGGAACCCCGTGCGGAATCGAACCGAGAGGTCGAGGTCGAAGATCTCGCCGCTCGCGGAGACGAGGGCCAGCGCGTACTCCGCGGCCGCTTCGAGATCGCCGCCGAAGACCGAGGTCGTGAACTCGAGATCCGTCTCGATCGCGATCGCCAGTTCGAAGCACTGCGAGATCACGCCCGCCACGCCCCCGGATGAGGCTCCGTCGCCGCCGGAGGGAAGCGGCTCGAGCACCTCGCAGAACGGACCGCCCTCGGGAAGCAGACTCGCGGCGACGCTCGCCGGATCGAACGCGAGCGGCGGGCGATTCTCGCCGTGCGGGGCCGAGGCGACGAAGCGGACGCCGTCCTCGAGTCGCACGAAGCCGCCGAGCACCTTGCGACCGGCGGCGAACCAGGCTTCACCGAGCACCTTGCCGTCGGCGTCCATCGCGACGCCTCGTCGAACCTTGAGATCAGGCGACGGCAGTTCGCGACTCTCGATCCTTCCGCCGCGGCCGGCACGGACGAACCGCGCGGCTTCGACCTGAAACGACTCGGCGGTGGGCTCGGCACGTTGGAGCTCGAGATCGACCCGCAGACCTCCGCCGAGATCGACGCCGCTCAGCCGAATGAACTCGTCCTCGACCCGCAGCGCGAGGGTCAGGTCCGCGGGCCACGCGACGGCGCCCTCGGGAATCGAGTGGGACTCCGGGACGGCCGGGGTCGGACGGGGCGGCGGGGCGGTGGCGAACGTGGTCGCGGCGAACAGGCTGGCGAAGACAAGCGAGGCGAGGGGACGCGTCATGCGGTGGATCTCAAAGGGGCGTTCGGGGCCTGATGGCGCGAGCAGCGCGGTCGTGGGGGGCGCGAAGGTTCGGACTCAGGGTGACATCGGTTGCCGGCGAGTCCACGCGGAGTGTTCGCATCGATCGGGTTTCGGCGATTGTTCGATCGGGGGAGGTGCCGCAAGCGACCTGTCGGTCGAAGCTGGCGGTCGCCAAGAGGTCGCCGCGCGATCATCCCGCCAAAGCCAGCGAGGTCATCGCCGCGATGCCGGTCGGGAGCGCCTCGTCGACGAAGTCGAAGTGCGGGGAGTGAAGCGGCGGAACCGGGGGTCCCGACGCCGCCTGAAGGCCGAGCAGGTAGAAGCACGCCGACACGTGCTGCCCGTAGTACGAGAAGTCCTCCGAGCCCATGGTCGGCTCCGGAACGGCTTCGACCCGATCGCCGCCGATCGCCTCGAGCATGACCTCGTCGAAGCGGAGGCACGCGGCGGGATCGTTGACGGTGACGGGGTAGCCCCCGCGAATCTGCACCGTGGCGGTGCACCCGTGTGCGGCGGCGATCCCTTCAGCACAGGCGGTGATCGCATGATGCAGACGCTCGCGGGTCTTCTCCCGGAGGGTGCGGATCGTTCCGGAGATCGTCGCGAGAGGTGGGATCACGTTGAACGCGTCGCCCGCCCGCAGCTGGGTCGGCGTGACGACCGCGGCATCGACGGCGCTCGCGACGGTGGCGACGAGCGAGGGAAGCGCTGTCGCGATCGCGCCGGCGGCGAGCACCGGATTCCGAAGCAGGTGCGGCAGCGCCGCATGCCCGCCGACGCCGTGCACCACGATCTCGAACGCATCGGACGCCGCAAGCATCGGGCCCGGCCGGGTCGCGACGTTGCCGAGCGAGAGCATCGGCCAGCCGTGCAATCCGTAGATGCGCGAGATCGGCGGCCCGATCCGCGAACCGTCGAGCGCGCCCTCCTCGACCATCATTCGCCCGCCGCCGCCGCCTTCCTCGGCAGGCTGGAAGAGCAGCGTCACCGGACGAGGCAGGCCTCGTCGCTTCGAGAGTTCGCGAAGCACCGTCGCCGCGCCGAGCAGCACCGCCACATGGCCGTCGTGCCCGCACGCATGCATGCGGCCCGGAATGGTCGACTTCCACGGCACCTGCGTCGCTTCCTCGATGGGCAACGCGTCGATGTCGGCGCGCAGCGCGATCGCCTCGCCCTCGCCGCCTTCGAGATGAGCGAGGACGCCGGTGCCGCCAGCGAGCCCGTCCACGCAAGGGATCCCGAGCTTCCGCAGCGTCTCGACGATCGTCGCCGAGGTTCGATGCTCCTCGAACATGATCTCGGGGAATGCGTGCAGTTGCCGACGCAAGGCGACACAGGCTGGGGTTGCGGCCGCGACGAGCGCCGCGAGCTCGGGATCTCGGTGCGCGGATGGCGAAGTCATGTCGGGCTCCAGGCGGAGGGGATTGGCGGAAGGCTCGGCGGCATGGCGCCGCGACGGGCGGAACCGGACGGCACGGTAGCGGACCGACCCGCGTCGCATCGATCAGGAGCGAAGCCGCGGCAGCCCGATCGCCTCGCGCCCTTCGTTGATCGCGGCGAAGGCCGGCGGATGGTGACGGACGAGACGCGACAACTGGCTCATGGTGATGCCGAGCAGCCCGGCCGCTCCGGCGAGGTCGTAGCGACGGGCCACCACCAGGTCGAGAGCCTCCGCGAGCAGCCCCGGATAGTCGGCGTGCTCGGGATTCACCGGCATGCGGGTGCCCTGTCGGCGTCGCTTCCAGAGTTCGCTCGGCTCGTGGCGATCACGCGACACCGGCGTCCGCACCTTCAAGGCGAGGCGCAGGCGCAGCCTGAAGATCGCCACACGGCGGTTGACCTGCGGGCTGCGTCGCTCGGTCGCCTGAGCCTCGAGGCCGGTCGGCCGATGGAAGAGGTACACGCCCGAGGCGACGGCGGCGCGATGCTGCCCTCCCGGACCGCGGCGGCGTCCGAGTTCGAAGTCGCACTGCGACAGCAGGTCCGCCTCCTCGATCGAGGCCGGATGCGGCGCATCCACGAGGATCGCGTTCGGATCGACGTAGGGCGGTCGATAGCTCACACACGGCTCCGTGGGCTCACGACCATCGCGAGACCGGTTCTGCAGGAAGTTCAAGCGGATCGCGCTCGCCTCGGGCCGCTCGCGCGTGCGCGGCGGCGGCGATCATCGCGGCGTTGTCGAGGCACCACTCCGATGGCGGAAGGCGGAGTTCGAGAGACCTCGCGTCCGCAAGCGAAGCGAGAGCGCTTCGCAGCGCGGTGTTCGCGACGACGCCACCGCCGAGCAGGATCGCGCGGAACGGCGGCTCCGCCGAGTCGATCGCGCGGCCGCACTTGATCGCGATCGTCTCGACGACCGCCGCCTGGAAGCTCGCGGCAAGATCGGCCTTGGTCGGAGTCGAGATCGCAAGCGCCGCGGCTCGCACGTCGGCGGACGGATCCGCCTCGCCGGCCGCCGCGAGCACCGCGTTGCGAAACGCGGTCTTGAGTCCGCTGAAGGAGAAGTCGAGGCTCTCGGGCCCGAGCATCGGGCGGGGAAGCGTGATCGACTTCGGATCGCCCTCGCGGGCGAGACGCTCCAGCGCCGGACCGCCCGGATGCTCGAGCCCGATCATGGAGGCGGCCTTGTCGAAGGCCTCGCCCGCCGCGTCGTCGATGGTGCGACCAAGGCGCTCGAGGGTTCCGTCGGCGTCCCAGCGGAAGAGGCTCGTGTGCCCCCCGGAAACCACGAGCCCGAGCGCCGGCCAGGGCGGTGGAGGGGCCTCGAGCAGTCCGGCGAAGAGGTGCGCCTCGACGTGGTCGATGCCGAGGAACGGCTTCCCAAGCGCCCAGGCGAGGCCCTTCGCGGCACTCGTTCCGACGAGGAGCGAGCCGATGAGGCCGGGTCGCACGCCCGCGGCAATCGCATCGAGTTCCTCGGCGCGACAGCCCGCCTCATCGAGGGCGGCTCGCACGGTCGGCAGGATCCGTTCGAGGTGGGCCCGACTGGCGATCTCCGGCACGACGCCGCGATAGGTCCGATGCAAGTCGTGCTGCGAGGCGACCACGCTCGAACGCACGCGAACGCCGTCCTCGACGACGGCCGCCGCGGTCTCGTCGCAACTCGACTCGATCCCGAGGATCAGCATCGACGGCACCTCGCGGATCCGCCTCGCGTCACGGCGACTCCGCGGTGTCGTCCTCGTCCGCTTCGGGGGCGGCGGCGCGGCCCTCGAGCCGCGCAATCCTCGCCTCGACCGACTCGAGTTCGCGAAGCAGGCGCCGCCTGAACTCGATCTGGTTGCGAAGTTCGTCTGCCGCGACGGTGACCTCGGAGGAGTCGTCGCCCACGGCGATCCACTCGCCGCGATCGAGACGCGCTTCGAGGGCTTCGATCGCCGCGGCGAGCTGGAGATCGCCGAGCGATTCGCGAAGCCACGCCGGATCGCCCCATCGATTCGCGGAGTCCGCGTCGGCGGTGTTGCCGATCGCCTCGTAGGAGCGACGCCCCACCACGAGGTCGCGGTTCTGGTCGTCGCTCATCGGCACGTGGAACCCCGGATCGGGATCCACGCCCCATCGCTCCGACTCGGGAGTGCGATGCAGGCTGCGTCCGCTCGGCAGCGCGTAGTGCGCGGTCGTCAGCTTCAGGACGCCCGCGTCGTCCGGCAGCTCGCGGACCTCCTGCACCGAACCCTTCCCGTAGGTCCGCTGTCCGAGCACCTTGGCCCGGCCGTTCTCCTGCAGGGCGCCGGCGACGATCTCGCTCGCGGAAGCGGACGAACCGTTGACGAGCACCACCATGGGCACGCCGAAGTCGTCCTCGTCCTGGTCGGCCGACCATGAACGTTCCAGACCGCGGCGACTCTTCACCGAGACGACCGTGCCGTTCTCGAGGAAGAGATCCGCCATCTCGATCGCGCCGGTCAAGGTGCCGCCGCCGTTGAATCGAAGGTCGAGCACGAGCGCCGAGGGCGGCGGCTCGATCGACTCGATCGCTGCGCGAAGTTCCGCGACCGTCTCGTCGGTGAACTGGGTGATGCGGATGTAGGCGATCCGCGATTCGGGATCGAGCAGGAAGCGCCACGACTCGCCCTCGCGGCTGAAGCCCTTCACCGTCCGGGTGCGGATGGGGCTTCGGACGATGGCGAGATCCGCCTCTTCGCCGTCGGCATGCCGCACGCGGATGTTCACGGTGGTGCCCGCTTCGCCCATCAGCCGATCGGCGCACTGTCTCGAGGAGAGGCCGAAGGTCGTCTCGCCTTCGATCGACAGCACGGTGTCGCCCGATCGAACGCCCGCCGCGAGCGCCGGGCTCTCGTCGAGCGGCGTGACGATCGTCAGCCAGCCGTCGACGATGTCGATCTCGGCGCCGATGCCCACGTAGGCGCCTCGCAGGTCCTTGTTGAAGTCGTCCTCGGCCGCCGGCGGCACGTAGACGGTGTAGGGGTCGCCAAGCGACTCGACCATCGCCGCGATCGCGGCGTCGCGCATCGATCCGTCGTCGACGGGGGTGACGAAGTTCTCGAGCAGCAGTCCGCGGACCTCGACGATCGGGTCGAACCACGCGTAGTCGTTGGAGGTCCCGCGGAACGCGAGGGTCGACTGCATGAGGGCCGCGGCGCCGATCAGGACCGCAGCGACGGCGAGCGTGGGGCGGGAAGACTTCACGGGAGGCTCCGTCGGAGGAAGACCCCGATCATAGGAGGAGCGATCACGTGGTTCCGCCCCCCTCGTACGATCCGCGTCTTCGGCACGGCGGTCTCGATCGAGGATCGACCCCGCTGCGCTCCGCTTCGGAGTCCTCGCGTGGCCTCGACCCTTCGGGAGGATCTCGAACTTCGCCGAGAGCAGGCGGTGCTTGCCTCGGTGACCACCGACGCCGACGACGTCGATCCGCTCTCGGAACTTCGCTCGCTCGCCGAGACCGCGGGCGTCTCCGTGGCCGGATCGATCCTGCAGCGGCGGCAGCGTCCGGATCCGCGAACCTGGTTCGGGAAGGGCAAGATCGAGGAACTCGCGGCGCTCGTGAAGGAGCTCGGAGCAGGCGTCGTGATCGTCGATCAGGACCTCTCTCCGCAGCAGCTGCGGAACATCGAGGAGTCGGTCAAGTGCAAGGTGATCGACCGCAGCGAACTCATCCTCGACATCTTCGCCCATCGGGCGACGACGCGCGAGGCGAGGCTGCAGGTCGAGATCGCCCAGCTCGAGTACACCGCGCCGCGGCTGCGGGCGATGTGGAGCCACCTCGGTCAGGTGACGGGCGGCGCCCCGATGGGGGTCGGCACCCGAGGGCCTGGGGAACAGCAGCTCGAGATCGACCGGCGGCTCGTCCAGAAGCGGCTGCAGCACCTGCGCCGGCAGCTCGCGGAGATCCAGGCTCGCTCGACCCGCGCGGTCGATGCGCGTCGGGAGGAGCATGCGGTGATCGGTGTGGTCGGCTACACGAACGCCGGCAAGAGCACCCTGTTCAACGTGCTGACCGCGGGCGGGGCGTACGCCGACGACCGGCTCTTCGCGACGCTCGGCACCCGCGTCGAGCAGTGGAACCTCGGCGGAGGCAACGTCGCGATGCTCACCGACACCGTCGGCTTCATCCGCGACCTGCCGCACCATCTCGTCGCGAGTTTCCGATCGACGCTCGAGCAGGCGGTCTCGGCGCATCTGCTGCTCGTGGTGCTCGATGTCTCCGATCCGTATGCGGAACGGCAGTTCGCCGCGGTGCGCGAGGTGCTCGAGGAGATCGGAGCGGGCGAGATCCCGTGGATCCTCGTCCTCAACAAGATCGATCGCCTCGAGGAGCGTCTCGGGGCTCGCGAGGCCGCCACCACCTTGGCAAGCTGGCAGGATCGAGCGCCCCTGACGGTGTCGATCAGCGCTCGGAAGGGGGAGGGGCTCGACACGCTTCGGGACCGGGCCAGGGCCGCGTTGCTCGGCCCGCTGCGGGAGGTCGAGATCGAACTGCCGCTCGCCGACTCCCGGAGCCTCGACCTGATCGAGAAGCGGGCGGAGGTGCTCGAACGCGCGTATCCCGACTCGGAGCGGGTCGCGATTCGGGCGAGGATCGCGCAGCGGCACGCCGAAGCGCTCGCCGCCGCCCGCGGTGTGCGGATCGACGGGCTGCCGATCCACGAGGCGATTCCGCGACTCTGGCCTCCGCCGTCGGGGCCGATCGCGCCGCGACCTCGACCGCATGAGATCTTCGTCGGGAGGCGGATGGGCGGCGGGCGCGGGGGCGAGAATCGTTCGTCGCGGAGCGGGGGCGGCGTGGATCCGCGTGGCGGCACGTCCGACGAAGCGGCGGACGACGCGCCGTTGGACCGTCTCGCTTGACACGGTCGAGTGCCGACCTACGCTTCGCGGCTCAGGCAACTTAGCTCAGTTGGTAGAGCACCGCATTGAAAATGCGGGTGTCCGCGGTTCGAGTCCGCGAGTTGCCATTGGTCGCGAGCCTCGCCTCGGTCGCGAGGGGAACTCCAGTCGACCCTTCGACTTCTCCGTTCGGACGCCGGCCGCCACGACGCCTCAGGTGCCGTGGCGAATCCACGTCGCCGTCTCGAGGCGATCGCCCTCGACGAACGTCGCGTCCATGCCGCGCATGGGGTAGCGGCTCAGCAGTTCCGCCGCGAGATCCTCCGACCCGAGGATCACGAAGATCGCGGGATAGCGAATGACGTTCGTCGCGAATCGCAGCGCGCGGGCGAGATGCCGCTGGGTGGTCGCAAGCAGGAGCGCTCCGTCGTCGAATCGGATCGGCACGACCCGGAACTGCCACGCTTGCCGCGGCGTCACGAGGTCCAAGACGGTCGGATCGAAGTCGAGATCGCTCCGGCTCCACACCCGGGTGAGCCGGGCGTACTGCTCGGACCAGACGCCCTCGATCGTCCTCGGGGAGATCCCGAAGAGCCGTTCGCAGATCGCTCCGAACGGCTCGGGCACCTTGCGCTGGATCTCGAGCACCTGCTCGACCTGCGCTTCGTCGAGCACACCTTGGGCGACCAGCAGTTCGCCGATTCGAAGCACCATGTCCGTCTCCTTCTCCTCCGCCCCGTGGGCCGTGGCAGATCGGGTGGGCGCCGCCCGTCGCCGCGTCGGAGTTCGCATCGGCCGCTCGGCACTCGACCGTCGGGTCCGCGTGGATCGGTTGTAGGGGCGTTCGGCCGCTCGGCGCGACCGGGAACCAAGCCGTCGTGTGCGGTCCTCTACCATCGCGCGGTGCCTCCCGGACCTGCCCGAGTTCGATTCGCCGAGCCTGCTCCCCCTCGCGAGGCCCGCGTGGCATGACGTCGGTCTCCGCCGAGGCGATCCGAAGGGTGCAGGCATCGCTCGAGTCGAGGCGGGCCGACGCGTCGGCGGCGAATCGAAGCACGGTGCGTCGGCTGCTCAAGTCGCTCGAGGCGAGCGAAGCCGAACTCGCCGCGAGCGTCGATGAGAGCGTGCGTCAGCGACTCGAAGTGCGATTCGTCGAAGCGTCCTTCGCCGCGCGGCTCCTCGAGCGGGACTGCGAGATCGAACGCGAGGTTCCCGGCCCCGAGGGACGGGCCTGCGACTTTCTGCTTCGGCGGGAGGGCGTCGAACTCGCCGTGCACGTGAAGCGCCTCGAGGCGATCGGCGAGGTGCCGCCGCCGCCGTTGACGGCATGGGAACGGGCGATCGAACAGTTGCCGCGCGGACTGGTGGCGAGCGTGCGGCGCCCCGTTCGTCTGCCCGAGTCGGTCGGCCGTTGGTTGCCGAAGGAGATCCGGGCGTTCCTCGAGCACGCGCGGGTGGGGGAAGAGCGGCTCTTCCGGGACGAGCGCGATCGGGTCGTCGCCCACGTGCGGGTCGTGGGTCCGAACGAGGCGGGCCGGGTCCGGATCGTGCCGGCGTCCACCACGGATCTCGAGGCGCGGGTGCTTCGCTTCCGGAGACTGCTTCGCCGCGCCTATCGCCAGTTCCTGCCCGGCGTCGAGAACCTGATTCTGTTCGGGACGGCCAGGAAGGTCGCGGATGCGGAGGCCCGCATCGCGCTCGTCGATGCGCTCTACGGCACGCCGATGGAGCGATGGGATCTCTTTCCGATGTCGGGCGACCGGGTGGCGCATGGGCGCGGGCACGACGGCTTCTGGCAGGCCTCGCGACATGGGGCGTCTCGTCTCGCCGGTTGGTTCGCGGCGCAGGCGAGCGATCCGACGTCGCCCGGCCGCTGGTGGGCGCGAGACGCGCGAGGGCCGGAGGAACCGCTGCGGTCGCTGGTCGTCGAAGCGATCGGTCCGGCGGAGCGAGTCGACGGCCTCGAGGGTTGATCGGGTTCGAGCCGCCCGCGTTGCGGACGACGATCAGGTGCCCGAGTCGGCAAGCTGGAGGGGCCGGCGATGGCGCTCGGAGGAGTCCACCGAAAGCCTTCGACCGTTGGGCAGGCGTTGCTCGCGCATCGCCGCCTCGATCGATCCCGAAAGCCGATCGACGAGCCAGTTGCGAAGCGGACGATTCGGCGGATAGTCCTGCATCGCGGGCAGGTCGCCGCGAGGCGAGCCGGCGGCTCGCTCGAGCGTGCGATCGCGCAACGCGCTCCAGAAACGACGCGCGAAGACGATCGCCTCGGACTCGCCGAGCCGCATCCGCGCGGCCCGAACCAGCAACGGCTCGAGAATCTCGGCCGCATCGATCCACGCCTGCGGATGGTTGCGGCAGCACCCGGCGGCGACGAGCAGGTCCTCGATGCCTTCCCCGCGTCGCGGAACGCCGAGTGCCGGCGGCATCGGACTCGCCTCGACCTGATCGATCAGATCGTCCGGGGACAGTCCGTAGCGACTCGCGAGCCAGGCACCATGGGAGAAGTACGCCCGCCGAATCCACGTCTCGAAGACCACGCGAGGAGGGGGAGGCGAGGCGTCCCCTCCGCCCTCGCGTCCTCCTCGCCGAACTCCTGACACGATCTTCGCCGTCATCTCGCCTCGACGCCTCCGTCGGATTCCCGCACGCCCCGCAGTTCCATCCGACGTCGTTCGTCGAGACAGTGGCGAGACCGCCGCGCGAGTGTAGTGGGCGCAGGAGTCGCGTCAATGGACTCGCGCGGGCAAGCAGCGGGATCGGAACGAACCAGTTTCAACTCGCCCGAGCGTTGCCGCTCGATGCCCTGGATTCCGCGGGATTATCGACGCCTCAGCCTGGGCCTTTGCCGCGATCGATCGCGATCGCGCCGAGCGCTTCGCGGCGGATGTCCGCGATCGCCGGGAACGTCGCACGCCACTCGACAAGACGATGGCGCTCGAGGTCCGCCGCCACGCAGGCGACTTCGGAATCGCCTTCGGCCAGCACCACACCGGTCGGATCGACGATCAGCGAACCGCCGCCGTACTCGTGCTTCGGGTCGCGTCCCACGCGATTGCACGCGACGACGAACGCCTGGTTCTCGATGGCGCGGGCGATCAGCAGGCTCCGCCAGTGGCTCGACCGCTTCGCCGGCCAGCTTGCGCCGATCGTGAAGACCTCGGCGCCCGCAAGGGTCGCGAGTCGCCAGAGTTCGGGGAAGCGAAGGTCGTAGCAGACGAGCGGGCAGATCGAGAACCCGCCCGCTTCGACGATCAACAATCGATCGCCGCCGCGGTAGACGCGGTCTTCGCCTGCGAAGGAGAAGGGATGGATCTTGTCGTAGGCGCCGAGGATCTCGCCATCAGGCGCGACCACGGTCGCGCGATTGCGACCAAGGCCTTCGGGACCGCGTTCGGCGTGGCCGAACTGGACGTGCCAGCCTCGCGAGCGCGCCAGTTCACGTGCCCACGCGACGCCGTCGAGCTCGGCGATCCGATCGAGATCGAAGCTGAATCCCGTGTCGCCCAGTTCCGGCAGCAGCAGGAAGGAACCGCGAGGCAGATCGATCGAGTCGAGTGCGGGCTCGATCGACGCCCGGGTTCGGGTCGGATCCTCCCACGCGATGTCGTGCTGCAGGCTCGCGAAACGCATCGGAACTGGGAGAAGCGGCCGATCGCCGCTCGAGCGAGAACGGCTCGACCGAGGACGCGGGGCACGGGCAGGGCGACCGACGGGACTCGAACCCGCGACGTCCGGAATCACAATCCGGTGCTCTAACCAACTGAGCTACGGTCGCCAAGAGGGGCTGCCGAGGGGGCAGCGGGGCGGGAGGATACGGAGTTCTTGCGGCCGCGGTCAACGCGGTCGGGTGTCGCGGCGAAGGCGGGCGTGGTGCTACATTGCCCGTTTCGCCGATTGGAGGCGTCATGTCCACTGCCACTGCCACCGATCCCGCCGCCATCGCGGGTCCCACCCTTCATCGAAACATCTCGACCGCCGCGCTCGTCGAGGCCGCGATCCGGCGAGGCGAGGGCGAGCTCGCCGCCAACGGCGCGATCGTCTGCGACACCGGAGCCCGGCGCGGTCGAAGTCCGAGCGACAAGTTCCTCGAGGACACGCCGGCGATCCACGACTCGATCAACTGGGGCAAGGTCAACCAGCCGATCTCGCCGGCGAACTTCGAGGCCGTCGAGCAAGCGGCGCGTCGCTGGCTCTCGTCGCAGCAGGAGGTCTTCCGTTTCGACGGCTACGCCGGCGCCGATCCGACCTACCGGCTCAAGGTCTCGGTCGTCGCGGCGGAAGCCTGGCATGCGCTCTTCGCCAAGACGCTCTTCATCAACGTGCCGCCCGCGGAACAGTCCGGTTTCCGAAGCGACTGGACGATTCTCGCCGCGGGCGGTCTCGAACTCGAGGATCCCAAGCGGTTCGGCCTCAACGGTCCGATCGGCATCCTGCAGAGCCTCGAGCGACGCACCGTGGTGATCGTCGGCACGCGGTACGCGGGCGAGATCAAGAAGAGCATCTTCTACGCGATGAACTACGACCTCCCGGCGAAGGGGGTCTTCCCGATGCACTGCTCGGCGAACGTGGCGCACGACGACCCGACCAACGTGGCGCTCTTCTTCGGGCTCTCCGGAACGGGCAAGACCACGCTTTCCGCCGATCCCGACCGCGACCTGATCGGCGACGACGAGCACGGCTGGAGCGACGAAGGCGTCTTCAACGTCGAGGGCGGCTGCTACGCGAAGTGCATCCGACTTTCGAAGGCCGGCGAGCCGCAGATCTGGAACGCGATCCGGTTCGGTTCGGTCCTCGAGAACGTGGTGATGGACCCGCGGACCCGCGTGCCCGACTACGACTCGGACGCCAAGACCGAGAACACCCGCGTCACCTATCCGGTCGACTTCATCGAGAACGCCCGGATCCCCTCGGTGGGCGGGCATCCCAAGCACGTGATCTTCCTCACCGCCGACGCGTTCGGGGTGCTGCCGCCGCTCTCGAGGCTCACGCCCGAGCAGGCGATGTACTACTTCGTGAACGGCTACACCTCGAAGCTCGCCGGCACCGAGGCCGGCGTCACCGAGCCGCAGCCCAACTTCTCGCCGTGCTTCGGTGGCCCGTTCCTTCCGAGGTCGCCGCTGGTGTACGCGGAGATGCTCGCGAAGAAGATTCGCCGGCACGATGCGAAGGTGTGGCTGCTCAACACCGGGTGGACCGGGGGGCCCTACGGCGTCGGCGAGCGGTTCAAGCTGTCCTGGACGCGGACCTTCGTCAGTCGCATCCTCGACGGCAGCCTCGACGGGGTCGCGTGTCGCGAGCATCCGATCTTCGGACTGCACATGCCGACCGCGGTCCGCGACGTCCCGAGCGAGGTGCTCGACCCGATCAACACCTGGAAGGACAAGGCTGCGTACGAGGCCAAGGCCCGGGATCTCGCGAAGCGTTTCCGCGAGAACGACGCCAAGTACGAACTGACCGACGAGGTCCGGCGCGGCGGTCCGAAGGGCTGAGCGTCCGCGTCGAATCCCGGCGACCTTCACGAGGGCTCGGCATCCTGCGCCGGGCCCTTGTGTCGTCCATGACACCGAGCAGCCCCGGATCCGTGGCCTCCCGAGCCCGCCCTCGAACGGCGAAGCGGGCTCCCGGACCTCGCCGTCCCGGGGGGCAGGACCGAGAAGGCTTTCTCTTCAACCAAACCATCGGGAGGCCGGGTCCCACGGTGAACCCTGTCGGGACCGCCGCCGATCTGATGGCACCGAACGGCATCCGCCGCGGAGCGAGCGTTTGGAAGACCCCGACGAGGATCCCATGAGCGAGCAGAACCCCCTCAACGAGAAGGACGTCCTGACCACCGGCGACGTCGCCCGCATCTGCAACGTCGCGAGCCGAACCGTCAGCAAGTGGTTCGACTCCGGCCAGCTGCGCGGCTACCGGATCCCCGGTTCGAAGGACCGCCGGATTCCGCTCGCGAACCTGCTCGCCTTCATGAAGCAGCATCAGATCCCGATGGACGGTCTGATGAGCGGCAACCCGCGGCTGCTCGTGGTCGATTCCGATCGAGCGACCTGCGAGACGCTCCGCCAAGTGCTCGTCGAGCAGACGCGGTACGAGGTCCGAACGGCCTCGACGCCGTTCGAGGCGGGGCTCGAGTGCGAGCGGTTCCGCCCGCACGTGCTGATCCTCGATCTCCACATGGAAGGCGGCGACGCCTCGACGGTGCTCGGCATGGTCCGTTCGACCGAGGAACTGCAGATGACCCGCGTGATCGGGGTCTCCAATCGCCTCACCGAAGCGCAGGCGTCGCAATTGTCGGTGCAGGGTTTCGACGGCATCCTTCGCAAGCCCTTCACGGTGCGTCAGATCGTGGATGTCGTCGAGCGGGCCTACTCGATCGCCTGCTGAACCGGGCATCGATCCCTCGGATCCTCTTCGACGCCCTCGGCTCGCCGCCGGGGGCGTCGTCGTTGGCGAGAGCGGTCTCACTACACTTTCCGCCCCATGCGGGTCGCCCTCGCGCAACTCGATCCAACCGTCGGCGACGTCGTCGGGAACGCCCGGCGGATCGCGAAGGCGATCGGCGAAGCGGTCGCGGGCGGTGCCGATCTGGTGGTCGCGCCCGAACTGGCCCTGATGGGCTATCCCCCGCGCGATCTTCTCGAGCGAGCCGGACTCGTCGAGGCCTGCCGTCGCGAAGCGGAGCGCCTCGCCGCGGAGTTCCCCGAGATCGCCGTCCTCGTCGGCATGCCCCGCGCGGTGCCGGGTGATCCGCGTCCACTTCGCAACAGCATTGCGCTCCTGCGAGGAGGCCGCCTCGAGGCGTTCGCCGACAAGCGACTGCTTCCAAGCTACGACGTCTTCGACGAGGACCGCTTCTTCTCGCCGGGCGAGTCGTCGTTGGTCTTCGAACTCGGCGGACGACGATGCGGCGTGGCGATCTGCGAGGACCTCTGGCAAGCCGAGGATGCCGGCGCGGTGCGTCGATACCGGGGCGATCCGCTCGGAGACCTCGCCGCGGCCGGTTGCGAGATCGTCTTCGCGCCGAGCGCGAGCCCCTTCGTCCGGGGCAAGCACGCGTTGCACCTGAGCCATCTGGCCCGAGTCAGCCGTCGGCTTGGGGGAACGGTGATCTCGGTGAACCAGGTCGGCGCGAACGACGAGCTGGTCTTCGACGGGGGATCGGCGATCGCCCGACGCGGCGCGATCGAGCATGTTCTGCCGCGCTTCCGCGAGGCCGTCGCGATCGTCGATCCCACCGTGGGTGGCTGCGCCGAGGCCGGCGATTCCGGCTGGGAACGAGAGGCCTTCGACGCGATCGTCGCGGGCATCGCCGGCTACGCGCGGAAGACCGGGCATCGCAAGGCGTTGCTTGGACTGTCGGGCGGGCTCGACTCGGCGCTGGTCGCGGCGCTGGCCGCGAAGGCGCTCGGTGCCGAACACGTTCGCGGCGTCCTGCTGCCGTCGCGGTTCAGTTCCGAGGGATCGCGTCGCGACGCAAGGGAGTCGGCGCGGCGGCTCGGGCTCGGCCGGGTCGACGAGCTGCCGATCGAGGCGGCGCACGCGGCCTTCACGCGGATCCTCGAGCCGTGCCTCGGCATCCCCGCAGGCGTCGTCGACGAGAACCTGCAGAGCCGCGCCCGCGGCACGCTGCTCATGGCGATCGCCAACGCCAGCGGCGAACTGCTGCTGACGACGGGCAACAAGAGCGAGTTCGCGGTCGGCTACGCCACGCTCTACGGGGACATGAACGGCGGGCTTGCCCCGATCGGCGACCTGCTCAAGACCGACGCCTATGCGCTCGCGCGTTGGATCAACGCCCACGCGGCGGCGTTGGGATTCGCGGAACCACCGGTTCCGGAAGCCTCGATCACGAAGGCACCTTCGGCGGAGCTGCGGCCGGATCAGACCGATCAGGATTCGCTGCCGCCCTACGAGCGGCTCGACGCGGTGATTCGGGGCTGGATCGAGGAGTCCAAGTCGATCGAGGCGATCGCCGCGGACGCTTCGATGCCGCTCGAGGAGGCGCGATCGCTCGTCCGTTCGATCGACCGTGCCGAGTTCAAGCGGAAGCAGGCGCCGCCGATCCTCAAGCTGAGCCGACGTGCGTTCGGCCGGGGGCGGCCGATGCCGCTCGCAGGCGTGTGGCGGATCGGTCCGCACGACGCGTGATCCGGCTCGCGGCCGCGCGGTCGCGCACGGCGATGAAGCGATCCGATTCGACGAGATAGGCGGTCAGGTCGCCGCCCACGGCGCAGCCGGTGTCGACGTTGACGGCGACGAGTCGGCCGCGGGCGAAGCGTCGCATCGGGCGTTCCTGGGGCTTGTGGCCGAAGACGATCAGCCCGTCCTCGCCGTGGTAGCGCTCCCACCACGGGCGCACGCCCTCGCGGGACCGGATCGACCACTTCACCTCATCGGGCGTGCGATCGAGTCCAAGCGCCGGATCGAGCCCGGCGTGCAGCACCGTGAAGCCTCGTTCATCGCGAATCTCGATCCGGTTCGTCGTGTCCTCGAGCCGCGACTTCGCTTCGGCCACGCAGCCGTGACGTTCGAGCTGTTCGAGGCAGCGTCGTTCGATGGCCGGAAGTTCGTACCGCGGCAACCCGTGCTCCACGGCCAGGATCGCCGCAAGCATCCGCCGATCGTGATTGCCGCAGACCGACTCGATCGGACGGCCCTCGGCGTCGCGACGCTGGAGGATCTCGACGACTCGATGCGGTTCGGGGCCCTTCGTGAGCAGATCGCCTACGAGGATCACCCTCGCGTTGGGGTGCGTCTCGTCAAGGCGGTCGAGCAGTCGATCGAGGGCCCCGCCGCATCCGTGGACATCGCCCACGATGGCGGTCTCTCGGAACGTGCTGCTGGGCGTGGAGTTCGAGGTGGGCGTGCGGCGAGGCATCCGTGCGTCGCTCAAGGGGTGCGGGAGAAGGGATTTTCGGACGTGGGCCGCCTCCGGCTCCGAGGAATTCACCACTGGTTGCGTCAAGATCGCGTGAGGATCAGCCTCGCCGCGATTCGACGCCGGTGATCGCGACCGCCAACGATCTCGCGGCGACCGGAGAGGCTCGCTCGGCACCTCGGCGACTCGACGCCGCATGGCGACCTTGCGAGCCTCGAGATGCCCGGCCATCCGCCGCGGGACCGGCGGGCTTGGCTGGGGAGAAGGGCTCGCCCGAAGCGTCGAGCCGCGCGAATCGTGGTCGACGGCGTCGAGCCGCTCTGGTCGTCCACGCCCGTAGGATGCCCGCGTGCCGATCCGCCGACTGCCCGTGCACCTTGTGAATCAGATCGCCGCCGGCGAGGTGGTCGAGCGACCCGCAAGCGTCGTGAAGGAACTTCTCGAGAACGCCCTCGACGCCGGCAGCACTCGGCTCGCGGTGGCGATCGAGGGCGGAGGCATCGATCGCATCGAGGTCTGCGACGACGGCTGCGGCATCGCGGCGGAGGAGCTGCCGCTCGCCGTGGCCGCGCACGCCACGAGCAAGATCGCCGATCTCGCCGACCTCGATCGCATCGCGACGCTCGGTTTTCGAGGCGAGGCCCTGGCCTCCATCGCCTCGGTGTCGGAGTTCTCGATCCGATCGCGCCGTCGCGAGGATCCGCACGCGAGCCGACTCGACGTCGTCGGTGGCGAACCGAGCGAGGTGCGGCCCGACTCCGGTCCGCCGGGCACCCTCGTCTCGGTGCGGCATCTCTTCATGAATGCGCCGGCCCGACGCAAGTTCCTCAAGTCGCCGACCGCCGAGACGACCCGTATCGCCGAGATCGTGCGGACGATCGCGCTCGCTCGACCGGACGTCGCCTTCTCGCTCGAGATCGATGGCCGCCTCGCGATCGACTGCCCGGCCACCCCGGAACCTTCGGACCGGGTCGCCGCGATCCTCGGCCGCGAGTCGGCGCCAGCACTCGTCGAAGTCGTGCCGGCGGAGGAGGGCGTCCGCGTGTGGGGCTTCGTGGGCAAGCCCGAACTCGCAAAGGCCAACAGCCGCGCCCAGCGGCTCTTCCTCAACGGCCGCGCGATCCACGACCGCCTCGTGCTGCACGCGGTGCGCGAAGGCTTCCGCGGCTTGATGCCGGGCGATCGCCATCCGCTGTCGGTGCTCTTCATCGAGGTCGATCCGGCGGATGTCGATGTGAACGTGCACCCGTCGAAGGCCGAGGTGCGCTTCAGAACACCCGACGCGGTCCATGCCGCGGTGCGGCGGGGCGTGCGAGCGGCGCTCGGCGCGGTCGACCTCGTTCCGGAACTGCCGCTGGGAACGCCCACGGCGGGGCCGCCTCGCGAGGCCGGCGCCTGGCGGCTCGATCCGCCGCGATCGAGCCAGCAGCCGCGGCTCTTTTCGGGAGCCGGCTCGGGAAGCGGCGAACGACCGGTGCGCACCGGGCCGCGCGGCTTCGACTTCTCGGCGATGGCGAGCGCGCTCGATCGCCCGCCGGTTCCCGAAGACGAATCGTCGTCCGATCCGGCCGCCGCGTTCCCCGCGCGTCGCCGCGTGCTCCAGGTCGCCTCGAGCTTCCTCGTCTCGGAGGAGGACGACGGCCTCGTGATCGTCGATCAGCATGCACTTCACGAGCGGCTGATGTTCGAATCGCTTCGCGAACGCATCCTCGTCGGCCCGCTCGAGAGCCAGCGTCTGCTCGTGCCGCACGTGCGCCCGATCGGCGCCGAGGCGATCGCCGCGATCGAGGAGGCGTCGCCGCTGCTCTCTCGGCTTGGCTTCGAGGTCGAGATCGCGGGCGAGACCCGGATCGCGATCCTCGCGGCGCCGACCTTGCTCGCGTCGCGTGGCGTCGACGCGGCGGACTTCGTCGCGGACCTGCTCGAGCGCTGGAGCGAGCACGGGCCGGTGCCCGACGAAGCCGCGGCACTCGAGGACGTCCTCGCGATGATGGCCTGCAAGGCATCGGTTCGCGCGGGCGAAGCGCTCGCTGAGTCCGAGGCGATCGGCCTCTTCGAACGCGCGATCGAGATCGAACGGGCTTCGAACTGCCCCCACGGACGCCCGACCACGCTGCGGATCCCGTGGGGCGAACTTCGTCGGCGCTTCGGGCGATCGAGCTGAGTCGGCGATCAGCGGGGGTCGTACGCCGCGTCGTCCTCGCTCAGGAAGCCGTTCTCGGGAAAGCCGAGGATCTGCGAGGCGAAGTTCGATCCGGCCATCGGACCTTCGTGGGCGGTGGTCTCCGTCGAGGAGCTCCCGTCGAGCCAGGACACGTTGGTCCTTCCGGCGTGCCGGAACGCCTGACCGCCCGCGTAGACGGTCCCCCAGTCCTGCTCGACCGAGTTCGAGGGGGCTCGCATGAACTTGTTGGCGCCGCCCGTCCAACCGCCATCGCCGAGCACCGCGGTCTGCGAGGGCTTGCGGTGCGCGTGGATCGGCAGCCCGAGCCGCGCGCTTCGGAACCCCTCGACGAGCGTCCCGTCGGCCGCCACGTACGGCAAGCGTCCCTCGGCGCCGATGAACGAGGTGTTGTAGTTGTAGCCCGTGGCGGGATCGTTCCCGAAGGTGCTCGAGTCGAGGCAGCAGGGGCATTGCTGCACGTGTTCGGGCCGATCCGTGAAGCCCCGCAACGCCCCGGCGGACACCTCGCCGCCTCGATGGCGGAAGTCCCACGCGTGCGTGACGAGCATGCCCTGTTCGGCGAAGTAGACGACCGCCGGCGGATAGCGATCCCGATGCACCGTTGAGTAGGTGCGGGCGGCGACCCCGAGGTGACGCAGGTGCGACAGGCACTCGGCCGACTTCGCCTCGTCCCTCGCGCGGCCGAGCACCGGCAGCGAGATCCCGAGCAGCATCACGAGGACGCCCACCGCGACCAACGCTTCGAGGAGCGTCGTGCCGCGGTGGGCGCCTCGCCATGTCGGCATGGTTGCGTTCACTTCCAAGCCGCAAGCAGAATGGTGAGATCGCCGCCGCCGACGACACCGTCGCCATCGAGATCCGGGAGGCCGTCGGTGCCCCACGCCGCAAGGAGGATCGTCAGGTCGCCGCCGCCGACGGCACCATCGCCGTCGAGGTCCGGCGAAGGCGGCTCACCGTCCGGCGAGACGTCGGCGAAGCCGTCGATCTCCGCGACGATGCCGGCACCGATCGGCACGGTGATGCGCACGAAGCGGATCTCGGCGAGGCCGGTCGCGGCAAGATCGATTCCCGCGCCGCCGCCGGAGCCCGCGTAGACCTCGACGAGCTGCTCGTACTCGAGCCCGATCAGCATCGGCCCCATTGCCGGATCGACCGGACGCGTGAAGTCGGTCTCGACGAGTCCAGGCTCCACCGGGTACGGACCGGTGTCGCGATAGCCCATCGTCGGGAAGAGGCCGTCCGCCTCGACCGAGGGCACGATCACGAAGGTCTTGCCGTCCGCGCTGACCTCGACGAGACCGCCGTCGTTGAAGAGTCCGCCGACGGTGCCGCTCGGCCAGGCCGCGTCGATGAAGAAGCTGTTTCCGAAGACCAGCAGGTCGATGCCGAACGGATTCGCGGGATCGTCGCGGACCGGACTCTCGAACTCGACGACGAGTCGCCCGCCTTCGCCGACACCGCAGATCTGTGCGGGCAGGTAGGGCGTGGAGAAGGGGGTCACCGCGCCCGGGAAGAGCGGATCGTCGATGAAGCGAGCAGGGCTCCCGAGCGCGACCGCGGGGTCGTCGTAGCCCGCGAGCACGCCGACTCCCGGCTCGTAGAGGACGACCGAAGAGGCGAACGGCGATTCGGCCCAAGCCGAGACGGACCAGACGGGGACGATTGAAGCCGCGGCAAGCCGCAACCCCGACCCGAGGCGACGCCTCGACGAACCCTTCGTGGCGAACGAAACACTGGACATGACGCACTCCGTGCGGCGGAGTCACGGCTGCTCGCCAAGCCGCGAGCGGGCAGCCGGGGTGGCGTCTCGTTTCGTGACACGGTGCGACGGCGAAGCCCGCGATGAGCCGTTCCCGGGGAGACCGGGATCGTCACGCGAGGCGTCCGCCGATCGACCGCCCATGTCGCGAGGGCGCCGACCCAGATGGCAAGGCAGGTCTTCCGGCTCCGGGCCCGTTCGGATCGGCCTTCCCATCGAGGCGGAGCCGAGGCTCCTTCGACAGTGGCCCTGTTCGATCCGACGGTGGAGGTCGACGACCTCCAAGCCCGTCACGGCGGCGCGTCCGCGGCGGATTTTCACCGCCTTCCCTCGTCGCGAATCTCGCGACGGCCGGGAAACGATCCCGGCGGACCTTGACGGGACGACTCTACCGCGTCGTGGACAGGTCGCAACCGGCCGCGTTCGTTGACATCGGATTCCCGCGGGCGGTATGTTCCGCGCCTTCGTCACAGGTTTCGAGCGGGTCGCGTCCGCGCGTCCTCGACTCGTGCCGCCGATTCGTCGCGGTCGCGCGACACCGGCATCCGCCCGGCTTCAGGAGCGAGCTCCCACGATGTCCATGAACCAAGGCTTCCGTCACCGACCGCGAACCCGTTCTTCGATCCTCGCGGCGGCCGTGGTCGCCGCGTGCCTTGCGCCTGTGACGTTCGCCCAGGACGACGCGGCAAGCCGGCAGCGGAATCTCGAGAGCTTCATCCACTACGTCATCGTGGGTCGTGGCGATCTCGCGGCGTCGAGCGCGAACGCCTTGCTCGCCTCGGGCATCACCGACGAGGAGCTCGCCGAGCTCGTCGACGAAGCCGGGCTCGCGGCGCGACTCGACCAGGCGCTGCTCTCCGGGCGCCGACTCGACGGCGTGCAGCCGATCGTCGGCGAACTCTCGGTGAAGGTCGAGCGAGGCCGCTTCAACCTCGCCACCGACGGCGATCGCATCAAGGACTCGATGGGGATGCTCACGGGCAACGTCCGCGGACGCATGCTCGGCCGCGATCGCCTCGCCGCGGCGGGCCCCTACGCGGTGCGTCCGCTGCTCGAGGTCCTCGTCTCGGGCGAGGATCCGATCCTCGTGAGCGAAGCGGAGGCACTGCTCGTGCAGCGAATCCGCGAAGGCGCCGTGCTGCCTCTTTGCGAGGCGTTGCCGACGTTGGCTCCGCAGGCGCAGGAACGCGTCCTCTTCGTCCTCGGCAGCATCGGCGCACCGTCGGCTCTCTCGGCGATGCCCTTCATCGCGGAACTCGCGGTCTCGACCGGGAGCGACGTGACCTCGGCGAAGGCGACCGAGGCGATCAGCCGGCTCGGCGGGTCGGCGGAGAATCCGTCCGGACAGTTCACGGCGCTCGCCGAGCGGTTCTTCCGCTTCGACGAGTCGCTTGTCGCGCTCCCGCCGCAGCGGAGCCTCGACGCCGTCGACACCCTCGATGTGTGGTCCTACGGCAACTTCTCGGGACTCGAGCCGACGCCGGTCGCGAAGAGCCTCTGGTTCGACGTGATGGCGATGCGGATGAGTCAGCGAGCCCTCGAGCTCGACTCGGGCAACCGCCGGGCGTTGGCGATCTTCATCGCCAGCGACCTGCGTCGTGGCATCACTCTCGCGTCCGAGGGTGTCGCCGATCCGATCTTCGGTGGCCAACGCTATTCCCCCGAGTTCTACGCGACGGCCGCGGGGCCCTCGATCGCTCAGGACGTGCTCTCGCTCGCGCTGTCGGTGAAGGACACGCCGCTCGCCCGCAAGGCGATCTCGGTGCTCGCTTCGACCGCCGGCAGCGAAAGCATGATCCGCGCCGGCGAGGCTCGGCCGATGGTCGAGGCGCTCTCGTACCCCGGTCGCCGCGTCCGCATCGAGGCGGCGCTCGCGATCGCGGCCGCGATGCCGCGAACGGCCTTCCCGAGCGATCACGCGGTGGTGCCGATCCTCGCCTCCGCGGTCCGAAGCGATGCGGCTTTCGCGGTCGTGATCGCCTCGGACGTGGAGGAGCGGCGTCAGGCCGCCGGGGCGTTGTCGAACGCCGGATACACCGTGCTCCCCGGTGGGGCGGACTTCGCCGAGGCCGAAGTCGGCATCCTCGGCAACGCGGGCGTCGATCTGATCGTCGTGCGCGGCAACGCGGCGGCCATCGGTGCGGCCCATTCGGCGGCTCGCGGATCCTCGCTCACCAACGCGGTGCCGTTCGTCGCGGTCGCGTCGGCCTTCGATTCCGGCGAGGCCAGCGAGGTGGTCCGTGACGACGTCGCCGCGATGTCGATGGTCGCTGCCGGCGACGATGCCGCGATGATCGCGGCGGTTCGCGGCTTCCTCGAGCAGGTGCTCGGCAGCGCGATGGATGCGAGCGAGGCCCGCGAGTACGCGATCCTCTCGCTCGAGGCCTTGAAGGCGGTCGCGATGTCCGGCGGGTCGGTCCTGTCGATCGCCGATGCCGAAGGGCCGCTCACCGAAGCGCTCGCCACCGAGAGCGGCGCCCTCAAGGTCATGATCGCGGAAGTGCTTGCGATGATCGGAACCGACTCGGCCCAGCAGACCCTGATCGACGCAGCGATCTCCGCCGGCGACGGCGATCAGGTCGAACTGCTCGATCAGGCGGCGGCGTCCGCTCGCCGGTTCGGCAACCGCAGCCATCCGAGCCAGGCTTCAGCGCTCGTCGGATTGATCCAGGCTTCGAACGGCGACGTCGCCGATGCCGCGGGGCGGCTGTACGGGGCCCTCGATCTCCCGGTCTCCGCGACCGTCGGCTGGATCCTGCAGTAACCCTCGCCGCATGCACCGGCGACCGCCGGTCTCGATCTCCGGAGATCCTTGAACCGTCGCGAAACTTCCGGCCACGGCGGACCGATGCGAAACCCCGAGTGCGTGCGTATCGTGCGTTTCGATCCATCGCCACCCTAGCTCAGTTGGTAGAGCGGAGCTTTCGTAAAGCTCAGGTCACGGGTTCGAGTCCCGTGGGTGGCTT
>CAZTMB010000009.1:0-51294 GCA_964614695.1 uncultured Isosphaeraceae bacterium
GCAAGATGCCCGCGGTCCACCGATGACCGCGCCGACAACCGCAGTGCCGAAACCGTGCGGGCAAGATGCCCGCGGTCCACCGATGACCGTCACGACGACCGCAGAGCCGAAACCGTGCGGGCGAGACGCCCGCGGTCCACCGATCGCGATCGCGCGCCGCGAGCGTCAGCCCACCGTCGCCGCGGCCAGGCCCGGCACGGTCTCGACGACCGGCGCCGCCTCGCGCGATTCAAGCCACGACCCCACCCGATCGAGCCCGATCCCGCGCGAAGCCTTCAAGAGGATGGTCGCACCTGGGGGCAGCGTCGAAGCAAGGCGATCCGCCAAGTCGGGCGTCGGACTCTCGACGTGCTCGAGCGAGCCGCCGAAACCGTTTGCGGCCTCCCGGAACGACTCGAACGCATGGCGGGAGAGCGGACCGACGAAGACCATCGCCCGCAGATCGAGCCGCGAGGCGATCGCCGCCACCTGCCGCCCGAGCCGCCGGTGAAGTTCCGGGCCGGCCGGGCCGAGTTCGAGCATGTCGCCGAGCACGAACGCCGTCGGCGTCGCACCCCATCGTTCGACCGCGTTGGCGAGGGCAGCCGCCATCGAGTCGGGGTTCGCGTTGTACGCATCGTCGACGAGTCCGAAGCCCGCGACCATCCGCTGCTCCCCTCGGTGATCCGACGCCTCGACGGTCGCGAGTCCCGCGACCGCCTTCGCGAAGGGCGTGCCGAGCCGCTCCGCGACCGCGAGCGCGGCGACGGCGTTGAGGGCGTTGTGCTCGCCCTCGAGGGCGATCCCGAATCGCCGTCCGTCGGCCAGTTCGATCTCCTGCCCCGCCTCGAGCGGCCGGCGAGCCGCGAGACGCACGTGCACCGAGGCGTCGATCCCGAAGGTGATCACCTCGCCGAGGCGTCCTCGCCGGGACGCGACGGCGCTCGCAAGCACCGCCTGGTCGCCGCGCACCACCGCGATCGCGGGCGGCGCGAGGCGATCGAGCATCGACGACTTCTCCGCCGCCACGCCTTCGAGCGACCCGAGTTCCTCGAGATGCCCGTGGCCGATCAGGGTGATCACTGCGACGTGCGGCCGGGCGATCTCGCTGAGGAAGGCGATCTCGCCGGGCCGGTTGGTGCCGATCTCGACGACCACGTAGTCGTCGTCGCTCCTCGCGGCGAGCAGCGTGAGCGGCACGCCGAGATCGTTGTTGAAGCTCTTCGGGCTCGCCGAACCTCGCTGCGTCGAGGCGAGCGCCGCATGCATCAGCCGCTTGGTGGTCGTCTTGCCGCAGGTCCCGGTGACGCCGATCACCCGACCGCCCAGCTGCCGACGCCACGCTCGCGCCATCTCGACGAGGGCCCGCCGAGCGTCGGGGACGGCGATCACCGCCACGCCGCTCGGGACGGCGCCGCCGCGATCGATCCACGCCGACTCGACGATCAGGCACGACGCCCCGGCCGCCACCGCCGCCTCGAGGTACTCGTGGCCGTCGCGGCGATCCCCGCGCAGCGCGAGGAATGCGCGGTTCTCGAGACCATCGCGAGTGTCGATTCCGATGCCGACGAGCGACACCTCGGAGGGCGTCGCATCGCCGCCGATCCATCGACCGCCGCAAGCCTCGGCGAGGAACCGGGGAGTCAGCGAGACGGGACCGGAGGATGCCGTCGAAGTGGACTCGTGGATGCCGCGAGAACTGGACATGCTCGGATCCTTCCAGGCGTTGCCAGGGTGCGTCGCGTGCCGCGGCTCGAGATCCGATCGCAAGCCGGCACCGCTTGCGATCGTGTGTGTGTCGCTCAGGGCGTGGGCACGGTCTCCCGCCGCGCCTCGGTCGGCATCGCTCTCGCGGCGATCGCCTGCGCGGATTCGATCCGATCGTCGAAGGAACGCTTCTCGCGTCCGACGATCTGATAGTCCTCGTGGCCCTTGCCCGCGATGAGCAGCACGTCGCCAGGGCCGCATCGATCGATCGCCACGCGGATCGCCTCGCGGCGATCGACGATCGCGTCGGCGCGTCGCCCCCCCGGAACGCCGGCGAGGACCTCCGCGACGATGGCCTCGGGATCCTCGGTGCGCGGATTGTCCGAGGTGACGATCACCTCGTCGGCGAGCGAGCACGCCGCCGCGGCCATGCGCGGCCGCTTGGTTCGGTCGCGGTCGCCGCCGCAACCGAAGAGGCACCGAAGCTTCGAGCCGGGCGGGACGATCGGGCGGATCGCCTCAAGCGCCCGGCGCAGCGCATCGTCGGTGTGGGCGTAGTCGACGAGCACCGTGAAGCGTTCCGACTCGGGCAAGGCGTCGGTCGAGACCGGCTCGAGTCGCCCGGGTGGCGCCTCGATCGTGGCGAGCGCCGCGACGATCGTCTTGAACGAGACACCGAGCGAACCGACGGTCGCGATCGCGGCGAGCGCGTTCTCGACGTTGTGCCGTCCCACGAGCGGCAGCCGCACCTCGGCTTCGCCCCACGGGGTCTCGAGCAGGATCTCGGTGCCGGCGGGGCTCATGAAGCCGAGCCTCGCCCGGACCGGCGCGGTGCTCGGCCGATCGCCTTCGACCACCGCGTAGGGGAGCACCGTGGCCGCGGTGCCCGCGACCATGGTCGCCGACATCGGATCGCCGGCGTTCACCAGGGCGATCGCCCGCTCGTCGAGCGCCTCGAAGAGCCGACGCTTGGCGGCCGCGTAGGCCTCCATCGAGCCGTGGTAGTCGAGATGGTCGCCGGAGAGGTTCGTGAACACCGCGCGGGCGAACCGCAGGCCCGCGCTGCGTCGCTGGTCGAGGGCGTGGCTCGACACCTCGATCGCCGCGCTGTCGCAACCGTGCTTCACCATGCGGGCGAGCGTGGCATGAAGCTCGAGCACCCCCGGCGTCGTGAGCTCGGCGGGGCGAACGCCCGCCCCGTCGTCGACGAGCACGGTGCCCATCAGTCCGCATCGACGTCCGGCGGCGACGAGCAGTTGGCGGATCAGGAAGCAGACGGTCGTCTTTCCGTTGGTCCCGGTGACGCCGATCAGTTCGAGACGTTCGCTGGGACGGCGATGGAAGCGGGCCGCGATCGTGCCGAACGCTTCACGAAGTCGAGTCGGATCGACCTCGGCCATCGCCACCATCCGCGGCAAGGTCTCGAGCGCCGTCGCGATCCCGGAAGGCCCCGCGATCGCGACCGCCCCCCGCTCGACCGCGTCGGCGAGATGGATGCACCCGTCCTCGCGCGAGCCTGGGCGGGCGAGGAAGAGATCGCCCGGCTGCACGCGACGCGAATCGTCGCAGAGACCGCGCACCACCGGGTCGATCCACGGCGGGCTGGCGACGGTCGAGAGCGAGGAGACGAGATCGGAGAAGAGCGGCGCGGCGTGGGTGGTCACGGGTGGGGATTGATATCGGATCGGGGGCGGGTTGGGGCGGCGATCTCGCATCCGACTTCAAGTTTCGCGAGATCGCCTCGCACTCAACGGCGCGGCGCGACGATCGCCTCGGGCAGGATCAGCATCGCGTCGCCGTAGCTGAAGAAGCGGTAGCCCTCGTCGGCGGCGAGGGCGTAGAGCGCCTTGAGTCGCTCGAGCCCCACGAACGCGGCCGCGAACGCGACGAGCGTCGAACGCGGCAGGTGGAAGTTCGTCAACACGAGATCGCAGCGGCGGATCGGCGAACCGGGCTCGAGCAGCAGGCTGGTCGAGTCCTCGATCCCGCGCCCTGCGGCGGCGAGGTCCGCAAGCGACTCCGCCTCGGGCAGGCTCTCGAGGGTCCGCACGCTCGTCGATCCGACCGCGATCGTCCGGGCCGCCCCCGCCGACCGTCGAGCCTCGTGCCGCGCGAGCCCCGCCACCGCGTCGGGCGCGAGCCGGAACCGCTCTCGGTCCATCCGATGATCGGCGAGCCGCTCGGCCTCGACGCTTCGGAAGGTGCCCGGACCGACCTGCAGCTCGATCTCGAGCCGATCGACGCCCGCGGCGGCGATCCGGTCGAGCAGCTCCGGCGTGAAGTGGAGGCCCGCCGTCGGTGCGGCCACCGACGCGTCCCAGTCGTCCCGGGCGTAGACGGTCTGGTAGCGGTCGCGGTCGAAGGCGTCGCGCGCGTCGGGCAGCGCCTCGGGATCCCGCTCGCGGCGAGCCTTGAGGATGTAGGGCGGCAGCGGCGTTCGGCCCGATGCGCGGAGAACCGCGTGGTCGTCGACGTCGCCTTCGAACGCGACGACCCACCGCTCCTCTCGACGCTCGATCGCGCGAAGCCGTCCCGAGGGGCGACCGGTCGGATCGACGATCGCGAGCGCCTCGCCCTCGGCGAGACGCTTCGAACCCTTGAGCATCGCAAGCCATCGTCGATCGCCGAGCGGCTCGACGACGAGGCCTTCGAGGCGCCCGCCGCTGGCCCGCTCGAGGATCACTCGCCGCGGCTCGACGAAGGTCGCGTTGACCACAAGAAGATCCTGCGGCTCGAGGTACGCGGGCAGATCGGAGACCCGCCGATGCTCCACGCGATCGCGATGCACCACGAGCATCCGCGCCGCGTCGCGCGGCTCCGCGGGCTCGGTCGCGATGCGCGCCGCGTCGAGCGGATAGTCGAGGTCCTCGCGGGAAAGCCCCGCGTTGCCGCTCATCGCTTCACCCGACGCGCCGGGCGATAGGGCGCGAGTTCCGGCGGCAGCACGCGAAGTCCGCGTCGCTCGGCCTTGGCGACCGCGTAGCGAAGCGACGCGTGCATGCGCCGGGTGACGCTCTCGGCGACCGGAATGCCCGCCGCCTCCATGCCCTCGATCGCCCAACGCCAGGCGTGGAACTCCTCGAGGCAACGCGGCGCCACCTTGCCGAGGCCGATCGAATGGTGGCCGACCTCGTGCAGGAACACCGCGCAGGAGACCGGCCCCTTGGGATACGGAGCCTCGATCCAGCGCTCGACTCCGCGGCTTCGCGAGATCTCCCACGCGAGGCCGCTCGTCCCTCGACGCCATCGGCGAACGCGCAGCCCGTGGGCCTCGACCATCCAGCTCGCGAGCGCCTCGTAGCGGGCGGTCACGGTCGGAAGCGTGCGGATCGACTCCGGCACGCTTGGCGACGCGGCGGCGCCGAGGCCCAGCGGCGCGAGCGTTCCCGACTCTACCGGCTTCGCCTGGCGTCGGCGGCGCGGAGCGCCTTCGCCCGAACGCGGGATCGATGCAGGCTTCGCCCGACCGGACTTCTTCCGGGCGGCTGTCGGCGGAGCGGGATCGGCCGGCGGCGGAGGCGGCCCGTCGAGCGGCCAGCCAAGCAACCGCATCGTGCGTAGCCACGCGGAGATCAGCGGCCAGCGTTCGCGGCGCTCTGCCCCCTGGAGTTCGGGCACGGACGCCGCACGGGCGTTGCGTCGAACAGCACGATGATCGGACTCTCGCCTCAGGCTCATGGCGAGGCGATCTCGAGCCCCGCGGCGATCACGTGGCCGCGAAGGAAGTCCTCCCACGCCATCACCCGCCCTCCTGCAGGCTGGACCTCGAGCGGATGCAGGAAGCCCTCGCGGCATCGCAGAAGACCCGGCTCGACAAAGGTCCCCGGACGATGCAAGGCCGCGTCGAGCCCGGCGATCGCGGACGCCTCCGCTTCGGAGACCGCCTCGACCCGCAACAGCCGCAACTGCTTGGCGCCGCCGGGAAGCGGCAGCGTGATCGTGCATCCGGGCTTCGGGCTCAGGCCGTGGATCCAGCCTCGCAGCATCGGCGCAGCCTGTTGGAAGTCGACCACCGCATCCGCGCGGGAGATCTTCGCCGCATGCGTGACGAACCGCTCGTCCTGCGACTCCGGCGCGTCGAGCCCGGCGCGGTGCCGCCGCAGCGACCGCATCACGAGGTCGGGACCGAGGTCCGCGAGGCGGTCGTGAAGTTCGCCCGCGGTCTCGCGAGGATCGATCGGCGTCTCGAGCCGATCGAAGACGTCGCCGGCGTCCATGCGAGCCGCGATCGAGATGATGCTGAGACCGGTCTTCGAATCGCCCGCCATCAGCGAGCGTTGGATCGGCGCGGCGCCCCGCCAAGCGGGCAGCAGCGAGGCGTGCAGGTTGATCGCGAAGAAGCGGTCGCGGATCTCCGGACCGATCTTCTGCCCGAAGGCGATCACCACGATCGCCTCCGGCTTCGCGGCCTCGATCGCCGCGAGGCTCTCGGTCGCGTTCACGTCGGCGGTGCGGTGGATCGCGATACCAAGCGACGTCGCCTCCGCGGCAATCGGATTGGGCGTGGGCTGCAGTCCGCGCCCGGCCGGGCGGTCGGGCGCCGTCGCCACGAGACGCACCTCGAACTCGCCGCGGGCTTCGGCGAGCGCCCGCAGCGTGGGCCCGCCGAAGGCGCCCGAGCCGAGGAAGACGATCCGCATCGGACGACCGTCGGCGATCAACGCGTCAAGCTCCTGCCGCTGCCGCTTCGAGTTCCTTGATCGCCCGGCGGTTGGAGAGCCGGTCGAGCGCCCGCATGCGGTCGAGGATCAGCACGCCGTCGAGGTGGTCCATCTCGTGCTGCCAGACGCGGGCGGGAAAGCCCTCCGAACGCAGGGTGAACTCGCGTCCTTCGAGGTCGAACGCGGTGATCGAGACCGCTTGCGGACGCGCCACGTGCCCGTGGATCTCCGGGAGGCTCAGGCAGCCCTCCTCGGCGACGACCCCCTCCCCGCCGAAGTCGTGCAGTCGCGGGTTCACGAATGCCAAGGGATCCGCGTCGGGATCCTCGCCGCAGGCGAGGAAGACCCGCAGCGACGCGCCGGCCTGCGGCGCCGCGATCCCGACGCCGCGATGGTTGCGCATCAGGATCAGAAGGTCCTCGGCCAGTTCCCGCAACGATGCGTCGAAGACGGTGACGGGATCGGCGCGTCGCCTCAGGACCGGATCGGGGTAGACCGTGAGGCGTCGGCGAGGCAGGGACTCGGGGCGTTCGGGGGCGGTCGACATCGGCTTCTCATGCTACGCGGAGGAGATCGCGACCTTCGAGCAGCTCCGGCCGAAGCACGCAAGTTGCTAGCATCGCGAATCCTTCCCGAACGCCGCGGCGGATCCCGGAAGGCTGCATACGCGGACCTCTTGCACCAGGGCCTCGCATCACGGCCCCGCATCACGGCCTTGCACCACGGCCGCTCATCACGGCATCGACGCGCGGGGACGACGGCGTCGACCGATCCTTCGAAGGAGTCTCCAGGTTGGCACTGTTCGGTTTCAGGAAGAAGGACGCGGGCGGCGAGGGCGACTCGGACGCCGGGCGACTCGAGGGCGGCTTCAAGGCCGATCCCGCCAAGGCGAGGACCTGGTTCGACCACGGTCGCAAGACCGCGGCGACGTCGAACTTCGAGTACGCCCTCACCTGCTACGCGAGCGCGGTGAAGTTCGACCCGACGAACCTCGAGATCCACGAGGCGATGCTCGACGTGGCGAGGAAGTTCATGGCCTCGGGCGGCAAGCCGGCGAGCGGCAAGGACCTGAAGGGCCTCGAAGGCCCCGGGCCGGTGGATCGGTTCGCGGTGGCGGAGTTCGCGTGGATGCGCGACCTCAACAACCTCGCCTCGGCCTTGAAGGTGCTCGAGGCGGCGGCGAAGGCCGGACAGGACGCCTTCGGGGCGTGGCTGGCGCCGAAGCTTCTCAACATGCTTCGCGCGCAGAAGAAGCCGACCAAGGCGATGTGGGTGCAGGCCAAGGACCGCTTCAGCGCGGTCTCGGCGTGGAACGAGGCCTTCATGGCCGGCGAAGAGGCGGTGCGGCTCGATCCGAGCGACACGGAACTCATCGCCGAACTCAAGCAGCTGACCGCGCAGCGGGCGATCACCCAGGGCGGATACGCGGAGGCCGCGGCGCAGGGCGAAGGCGGCTTCCGGGCGATGGTGAAGGATCTCGACAAGCAGCGCGAGCTCGAGGCGGCGGAGTCGATCTCCGGCGGCGCCGACGCGCAGTCGATCGCGATCGACAAGGCCCGCAAGGAGCATCGCGACAACCCGCTCTCTTCCGAGGCGGTGTCGAAGCTCGGTCAGCTGCTGCGGCGGCTCGGCACGCCCGACGCCGAGGAGGAGGCCCGCATGGTCTACCTCGACGGCTTCAACCGGATCGGCGAGTACCGCTTCAAGGCCGCGGCGGCGGACGTCGAGCTTGCTCGGCTGCGACGCACCCTTCGCGCCGCGGAGGAGGCTGCCGCCGGGGCACCGTCCGATGCCGCCAAGAAGGCCGATCTCGAGGCCGCTCGGAAGTCCGTCCTTGAACGCGAGCAGGAGGAGTTCACCGAACGGGTCGCGAAGTATCCGACCGATCGCCGCCTGAAGCTCGACCTCGGCCGCGTCCTCATCGAGCTCGATCGACACGAGGACGCGATGGCGTGCTTCCAGGAGTGCAAGGACGAGCCGAAGTTCCGCGTCGAGGCGGCGCATCGGCTTGGCAACTGCTTCGCTCGCAGCGGGTGGCATCCCGAGGCGATCAGCGAGTACCGCGAGGCGCTCGAGCATCTCGACGCCACGGAGCGGGATCGCGAACTGCCGCTGCGCTACGACCTGATGCTGTCGCTGATCGCGCTCGCCCGCGACGAGCGCAGCGTGCAGCACGCCCGCGAGGCCGCGGAGATCTGCTCGCAGATCCTCCGCAAGGACATCTCCTTCCGCGACATCCGCGACCGCCGCAAGGAGATCGACACCATCACCAAGGAACTGACCGGCGGCTGATGCTTCGCGGCGATCCCGCCCGCGACCGGACCTCCACGCGATGACCTCCGCCCGCGCGATCGGCGTCATTCCCGCGAGGCTCGGTTCCACGCGGTTCCCCGGCAAGGCGCTCGCCGCCGAGACCGGGCTTCCGGTCGTCGTGCATGTGCTCGAACAGGCCCGCAAGTCCTCGCGGCTCGGGAGGGTGCTCGTCGCCGCTCCCGACGAGGCGATCCTCGATGCGGTCCGTCGGCACGGCGGCGAAGCCGTCCTCACCCGCGAAGACCATCCCAACGGCACCAGCCGGATCGCGGAGGCGATCGAATCGATCTCGCCCGGCGGCGATCCGGCGACGATCGTCGTCAACATCCAAGGCGACGAGCCGCTGATCGATCCGGCCCACATCGATCTCGCGGTCGGACTGCTCGACGCGGACCCGGGGGCCGGGATCTCGACCCTCGCCTGCCCGTTCGGGCCCGGCGAGGATCCGGACGACCCCAACCTTGTGAAGGCGGTGGTCGGCGTGTCGGGCCGGGCGGTCTACTTCAGCCGCGCCTGCGTCCCCTTCCACCGCGACGCCTCCGATCCGCCGCCGCGGCGGCTGCGGCATCTGGGCCTCTACGCCTATCGCCGGGACGCCCTGCTTCGGCTCGCGTCGCTGCCGGAGTCGCCGCTCGAGCGATCCGAGCGGCTCGAGCAGCTTCGGGCGCTCGAGCACGGGATCGCGATCACGGTCGGCGAGGTCGCGGGCGCCGAGGGCGGCATCGACACGCCCGAGCAGTACGCGAAGTTCGTCGCGCGATGGCGGGCGCTTCGCGGCGATTGATCATCGAGTCGGTGCGCCGTCGCGTCCGCCGGGCCGGCGGGCGCGGTATTCTCCGACATGCCCTCCAACGCTCCGCTCGACGCCGATTCCGACGGTGATGAAGCCTTTCTCTCCCGCTTCGCCCGCTCGGAGGAGAGTTCCGAGTGGTACAGCCCGATCCCCGAGGGCTACGTCAAGGGACGCACCAAGTACGTGGTGGTGATCGGGACCGTGATGAGCGGCCTCGGCAAGGGGATCTTCAGCTCGTCGCTCGCGAAGTTGATGCAGGACAAGGGCCTCTCCGTCGCGCCGCTCAAGATGGAGGGCTACCTGAACATCGATTCGGGCACGCTCAATCCCTACCGGCACGGCGAGGTCTTCGTGCTCGACGACGGCCTCGAGACCGACATGGATCTCGGCACCTACGAGCGGATCCTCGACCAGGACCTCACGCGGCGCAACTACATGACCGCGGGGCAGGTCTACACGGAGATCCTCGAACGCGAGCGTCGCGGCGGCTATCTCGGGCGCGACGTGCAGATGATCCCGCACGTCACCGGCGCGGTGAAGCATCGGCTGCGCGAACTCGCGGTCAAGGGCGTCGGGAACGGCCGGCCGGCGGACGTCGTCTTCGTCGAGGTGGGCGGCACCGCAGGCGACTACGAGAACGGCTTCTACATCGAGGCGCTGCGCGAGCTCGCGTTCGAGGAGGGCCCCGAGTCGACCTGCTTCGTAGCGCTCACCTACATCCTCGAGCCGAGCATCCTCGGCGAGCAGAAGTCGAAGGCCGCGCAGCTCGGCATCAAGCGGCTGATGGAGGCGGGCGTGCAGCCGCACATCGTCGCGTGCCGCGCGAAGAACCCGATCACCCGCACGGTGATGGAGAAGATCTCGCTCTTCTCGAACGTCCCCATGCGTCGCATCTTCTCGATGCACGACCGCGAGTCGATCTACGAGATCCCCGAGGCGATGCGGCAAGGCGGCCTCGACCGCGAGATCCTCTCGATCCTCGACCTGCACGACCGGGTCGATCAGGCCCACGAGGACAAGGCGCGCGTGCGATGGAGCGACTTCAACGCGCGGCTCGCCGCGCCGCGGAGCCGGACGATCACCCTCGGCATCACCGGCAAGTACGCGGCGCTGCGAGACGCCTACGCCTCGATCGACAAGGCGGTCGAGCACTGCGGCGTGGCACTCGGGGCGTCGATCGACATCCGCTGGCTCGAGACCTCGGAGATCCGCTCCTCGCGTGAGGCCGAGCAGGCCCTCGACGGCGTGCAGGCGGTGATCGTGCCGGGCGGGTTCGGCACGCGGGGCGTCGAGGGCAAGATCCTCTGCGTCGAACACGCCCGAACCCGCGGCATTCCGTATCTGGGGATCTGTCTCGGATTCCAGGTCGCCGTGATCGAGTACGCCCGCCACGTGCTCGGCCTCGACAAGGCCCACAGCACCGAGTTCGATCCTCGCACGCCGCATCCGGTGATCGCCGAGCTGCCCGAGCAGAAGAAGCTCGAGGGGATCATGGGCGGCACGATGCGGCTCGGCGGGCACGAGGTCGAGCTCGCGAGCGGGTCGCTGGCGAGTTTCCTCTACGGCGGGCGGACCTCGGTGCGGGAGCGATTCCGCCATCGCTACGAGGTCGAGCCGGCGTTCATCGAGTCGCTCGAGGCCGGCGGGCTCTGCTTCTCGGGGCGGCATCCGAAGCACCCGATCATGCAGGTGCTCGAGCTTCCCCAGACCATGCACCCCTTTTTCGTCGGAACGCAGTTCCATCCCGAACTGACCAGCCGGCCGCTCTCGCCGCAGCCGCTGTTCATGGGGCTCTTCGCCGCGGCGATCGCGGAGTCCACCGGCGAATCGGAACGACCTCAGGCCGTCCGTCGCTGGCTTCGCCCGCTGACCGCCGCGTCGGGCAGCCCACGAGGCTGACGGCGACACCGTCGGCGTTCCCGGGGGAGAGTTCCGTTCCAGCCGGGAACTTCCGGCGATTCCGCCGCATCCCTTGGCGACGTACCCGTCGAGGCGTACGCTCCGCCGCCCCGCTCCGGACCACGATCGGTCCGGAGGGCTCCGCAGGTCTCTCCGTGCTCAAGAACGTCTATTGCCTCGAGGGCGACTGGTGGGGCGACCCCAAGAAGCCCTCGACGGTCCGCCCCATCTTCGAACTGCTCGCGCAGGCCTATCCGAACCTGCGCTACGCGCATCGTTCGATCGGAACGCGCGAGGAGTTCGATCACGCGCTCGAGAGCTGGACGCAGCGGAAGTACGCGGACTTTCCGATCCTGTACCTCGCGTTCCACGGCAATCCGAACATCCTGTTCGTCGGCGACCGTCGCCGCACCAAGGGGCGGGTGAGCCTCGATGCGATCGCGGAGCGGCTCGAAGGCCACTGCCACGACCGGCTCATCCACTTCGGCAGCTGCAAGACGCTTCACTGCTCGCCGCGCAACCTGACCTCGTTCCTCAAGCGGACGAAGGCGCTCGCGGTGTCGGGGTATCGAACCGACATCAACTGGCTGCTCTCGGCGAGCTTCGAGGTCTACCTCCTCGGCGCGATGCAGGAGGCGACGCTTTCGCTTCGCGGCGTGAGGCAGTTGACGGAGCGGGTCCGCCAGGTGTCGCGGCCGCTGGCTCGGCAGCTGGGCTTTCGCATGGTGACGCGAGCACCCAAGAGCTGATCGCTCCGGCGTCGCGGCCGCGACCCCTTCGCGGACCGTGTCACCCTGCCTGCCTCGATGCGACCGCTTCGGCGTGACGGCACCGCGTTCCGCGAGACCCTCCCCACGAGGCTCGTGAACAGCGACCTCTCAACCCTTGTCGGACCCCCTGCTCCCGACTACCCTTCGCGACCCCTCGCCGATATAGCTCAGCTGGTTAGAGCGGAGGATTCATAAACCTCAGGTCGGTGGTTCGAGTCCACCTATCGGCATTGCCCCGCTCCCGCTCGCGCCGCGTTCGACGCGGCGACGCCGCGCCGCGAGGGCCGTACGCCCCCGTAGCTCAGTTGGATAGAGCGTGGGTTTCCTAAACTCAAGGTCACAGGTTCGAGCCCTGTCGGGGGCGTTGTCGTCGACCTTGAGACAGCGACGATTCAGTCGTCGCCGCCGGGGTTCCGCCCCTTCGCCCGATCGGCCTTCGCCTGCAGGATGAACATGACCCCGAAGCCGCCGACGAGCACGAGCCACATGGCGTTGGCGAGAAGGACTGGCATCATGTCGTGGGACTCCGGGGGCGGCGAGACGACGGATCTCGAGGTCGTGGCGGATGTGGAGGGGCAGGAGCGTAGTGCCCTTGGCGGGTCATCGGCAAGCCCTGCGGCGATGGCCTCTGCGAAGCGCCGGCTCGAAGTGAAGAGCCTCGCATGAGCGACACCCCGACGACCGGTCTCGGGCCCTCTGCCTCGCCGCCGTGGCTGCATCTGGTCCTCGATCGGCCGGAGATCCCCAACAACACCGGCAACATCGGGCGCACGGCCCTGGCGCTGGGAGCCCGCCTGCACCTCATCCATCCGCTGGGATTCGAACTCTCCGAGAAGGCCTGCCGTCGCGCGGGACTGGACTACTGGCCGCATCTGGACTGGTGCGAGCACGCCTCGTTCGAGTCCTACGCCGCCACGAGACCCTCGCGGGTCTGGCTCTTCACCACCAAGGCGGATCGATCGATCTGGGACGCCGAGTTCGAACCCGGCGACCATCTGCTCTTCGGGCGCGAGACCAAGGGGGCGGACCCCGAGGTGCATGGGTGGATCACCGAGCGGTTCGGACCCGCCCATCGACTTCGCCTGCCGATGGTGCGGCGTCCCGAAGCGCGAAGCCTCAACCTGGCGACCGCGGTCTCGGCGGCCGCCTACGCCGCCCTGCACCGCATTCGAGACCGCCACCGATCGCTTGCCGCGAACCCCGCCTTCCCCCGATGAGCCGCGGGGTCGGGTCGATCCCCCATGAACGCGGGGCAACCGCTCCGGCGCCCGGATCCGTATCCTGCTCGATCGGAGACGGTCGGCCCGGCGTGAAACGCCCCGTGCCGGCCGTCGCCACCGCCTGTGAAGGAGTCCCGATGACCGAGACCAATCCGCCCACGCCCGCCCCGATCCGCCACCAACCGCGGCGCGGCTTCACGATCACCGAACTGCTGGTCGTGATCGGCATCATCGTGCTCCTCATCGGGATCCTGCTGCCGGCGCTCGGGAAGGTGAACGAGCGAGCGAAGAAGACCCAGACCTCCGCGATCATGGAGGAGTTCGCCAAGGCCTGCGAAGCGTTCCGGCAGGAGTTCGGCTTCTACCCGGGCCTCGTGCCGGAGGACGTGCTGGCCTCGGATCCGAAGATCAGCGGCACCGAGAACGCGCTGCTTCATCTCATGGGCGGCGGCGTCTCGCAGGACGATCCGGCCTTCGACTCGCTCAATGCCGGCGGCGGATGGCAGACGATCGTCTTCGGCAGCGGCAACAACCAGTACCGCATCAAGGTGAATCCCTCGCAGATCGGCAAGGGTCCGCGCGTCGGCGGCAAGAACTACGCGCCGTTCTTCAGCCCCAAGACCGAGGAGCTTGCGCCGGTCGACGGCCAGATCGGACGCAATGGCGAAGTCGAGGCGCAGGACACCGCGTTGGCGGATCGCCTGCCCGACCTCGTCGATGCGTGGGGCCAGCCGATCCTCTACATGCGGGCGGTGCGTGGCGTCGGCAACCTCGTGGGCGAAGCCGGCGGAGGCGCCGCGCCGCGCACGCAGTTCGTCTTCGATCCGATCCTGCCCTATCTCAACTCCGACTCGCTCGGCGAACTCGGCAAGCCGCAGGGCGACAGCATCATCCGCCTCAACAACGGCAACAACCGCTCGCGCACCGTCGCGCAGATCATTCGCCACCCGGGTCTCGGCAACCCGACGCTGCCCGAGAACGGAACCGCGAAGGGACAGATCGTGCTGATCTCCGCAGGCAAGGACGGCATCTACTTCAGTCGCTTCGATGGTCCGGGCTCTCCTGCTGCGCCGGTCACCAACATCCTGAACGGCACCTACGGCAAGCCGCAGGTCGTCGAGCAGTACGACGACCTCATCGTGTTCGGCGGCGGCTGATCCCCAGCCACGAACCCGTTCGCCCGAAAGGAAGACGCCCCGCCGAACTCGGCGGGGCGTCCTGCTTGGGAAACGATTGCTCGGGGGCTCAGCGCCCGGGCGGCGCAGGCGGCGCCGTCTCGCCGAGATCGAGGGGCGGTGCCTGACCGCCGCGACCGCGGCCCTGGCGACCGCCGCGATCGCGCGGACGCGGCGAGTCTTCGCCCATCATCGGATCGCCCATCGATCCGTCGTCCATCATGCCGTCGGGACCGGGGCGAGCCGGGCGCCCCTCACGGCCTCGCTCGCCGCGTTCGCGACGCATCCGGTCGGCGGCGTCGCGGCGAGCCTTGGCCAGGGCCTCTCGCATCTGCTCGGCGCGGGTGGGATCGAGCAACTTCTCGATGTCGGAGACGACCTTGCGAGGCTCGACGATCTTCTCGCGAAGCTTCGCCAGTTCCGCATCGACCTCTTCGGTCGGCTGCCCGTCGCGCACGAGATCTCGGCGGATCCGCATCAGGTCGCGCATCCGCTTGCCGTCCTCCTCCGCGAACTTCGCGGCCTTCTCGCGAACCTCGGCGAAGTAGGCGCGGATCGCGAGCTGCTGATCCTCGGTCGGCTCGACCTGCCGGATCGCGGCGACGAGCGTCGCCATCATGCGACCCAGCGGTTCGCCTCCGGCTCGGTCGGCGCCCTCGCGACCGCCGGATCGCTCGCCTCGCCCGAACGACTGCCGCCCCTCCCGCGCGCCGGGATCGACGTCGGGACCCGCGAGAATCCCGCGATCGCGCTGCGCCGGCGGCGACGGCACGTCGCTTGGTGCGGGTGGCGGAGGCGGTGCCGCCAAGAGCGTCGTCGCCGCGCCGGCGACGACCGCCATTCCAGCGAGCCATGGGAAGCGTGTCATGGTTGGGACTCCTTGACTTCGAAACGCAACTCGGAACGGTCGTTCGGCTTCGCCTGAAGCCGTCGGCCTCGGCAACGAACCCGCGCCTTCGGCATTGCCGACGAGGACTCGATCGCGTCGTATCATTCCCGATTCCGCATCGCGCCGGCACGCGGCACGAAGGATCGCCCGAGAAATCCCGCGATTCCGCCGCTCCCACGCGACGTCAGGTTCCCGTTCCCGAGAGGAGTTCACGCGATGCCGCTTCGTCGAGACGAGATCGAGGACGCCCTTCGAACCGTCGAGGACCCCGACCTCCACAAGGACCTCGTCACGCTCGGCATGGTGAAGCGGATCGAGGTCTCGGGCGATCGCGTCGAGCTCGTGGTCGAGCTGACCACGCCCGCCTGCCCCATGAAGGACCGCATCCGCGCCGACGTCGAGGACGCGGTTCGCCGCAAGGCCGCGGAAGGCGGACACGCCATCCCGGAGATCGCGCTCGAGTTCACGGCGGACGTGCGTCGACCGAACGAGAAGGTGCACGGCAAGTCGAGCCCGCTTCCGAACGTGCGGCAGATCATCGCGGTGGGTGCCGGCAAGGGCGGCGTCGGCAAGTCGACGGTCTCGACGATGCTCGCGGTCGGTCTCGCTCGGCTCGGCGCGAGGACGGGGCTGCTCGACGCGGACATCTACGGCCCGAGCGCCCCGACCATGCTCGGGCTTGGCGACCTGCCCACGCAGGCGCAGGGGAACATGCTCATTCCCTTCGACGTGCATGGCGTGAAGGCGATGACGATCGGCAAGCTCGTCGATCCCGAGAAGCCGCTCATCTGGCGCGGCCCCATGGCGCACGGCGCCTTCAAGCAGCTCGCGACGCAGACCGACTGGGGCTCGCTCGACTACCTCGTGATCGACCTTCCTCCGGGCACCGGAGACGTCTCGCTCACGATGGCGCAGCTGCTGCCGCTTACGGGCGCGGTGGTCGTCTGCACGCCGCAGCGGGTCGCGCAGGACGACTGCCGCCGCGCGGTGCGGATGTTCGAGCAGCTCGGCATCGAGGTGCTCGGGGTGGTCGAGAACATGAGCTACTTCGTGGGCGACGACGGAAAGGAGTACGACCTCTTCGGCCGCGGCGGCGCTGAAGTCATGGCGCAGACCATGAACATCCCCTTCCTCGGCTCGATCCCGATCACCGCGTCGCTGCGGGAGCACTGCGATCTCGGCACGCCGCTCGCGAACTGGGAAGGCGCGAACTCGATCGGCCCGGCGATCGACGACCTCTGCCGCAGCGTCGCGAGCCGCATCTCGATCGCGAGCCTGCAGGGCCGCTACATCCAGCCGACCTTGAGCGTCTCCTGACGCGGATCACGCCGCGAACATCGCCAGCGCCTCCCGCCATTCGAGATAGCGGTACGGCAGATCGAACCGGTCGTGCAGCGCCTTGAGGTCGGCGAGGCAGGCTTCGTGCAGGTCCTGCTGCCAGGAGGTCGCCGCGCGATCGCAGAAGAAGGTTCGGCAGGGCATCGGACGCGTCGCGCGGATGCCGCAGAGGCGTCCCTCGCGGTCGTCGAGGAACGGGCAGCGCCCCTCGCGTCGCGCCGTGTCGATCTGCGGGAGCGAGAGCTTCGGCGTCGAGTCCTGCGCCACCGTCCACGCGACCTCGAGACCGACCACCATCAGCCGATGCCCGAACGACTCGAAGCGACAGCAGTTCCCGCTCGCGAGGCAGAGCGGTCGACGCGTCGCCACCTCCGCCGCGACGCGATCGTGAATGGCGAGGATCGAGTCGGCGATCTCCGGGCGCGCCACCGCCGCACGCCACGCCTCGACGAGTTCGGACGCCTCGACGCCGCGACTCACCAGGCAGGATCCGGGCACGCGGCCTGGCGATCCCGCACGATGCGGATCTGCTGATAGGTCTGCACCTTGCCCTCGCCCATGCCCGGGCATGGCACCCGCTTCTTGGTGGATTCCCACGCGCGGCGGCTCGAGAGGTTCTCCGGCCACCACGGCCAGGTGCGGCACTGCAGCGGCCGCACCTCGTAGATCGAGCAGACCGCCTTTCCGGGCAGGCGATCGCGGTCGAGGAATATGCAGTCGTGCCCGTGCTCGGTGACGTTCTCCTCGAGCGATCGTCCCCGGCCGAGCTTGCGGGTGTAGCGACTCCTGAACGCCTCGAGCGTCATCCCGAGATGCTCGGCCATCGCCCGCTCCTCCTCGAGCGAGAACCACACCGCCCCCGGCGGGCCGGTGCAGCAGTTGCCGCACTGGGTGCAGGAGAAGGCCAGGCCATCGGCGTACCACTCGGGTCGATCCACGGGTCGGACTCCCTTGAACATGCGGAGAATCGCTCGGCGATCGCCGAACGGACTCACGGACTCATCGTTGGGGCGTTCGCGGCTCGCTCGAGGCGTCCTCCCCGTCTCCGTCGCTCCAGCGATCGAGCGTGACGAGATGAATGCCGGACGAAGCCCGCTTCATCGGCAGTTCAGCCAACGCGTCGGGACGCTCGTCGAAGGCGACGCGCTCGACCGAATAGATGCCGTCGAAGATCCACTCGTCCTGGGCATCGAGGGCCTCGTCGATCAGCTCCTCCATCTCCGCGAGGCTTCCAGCCGTCGCCCAGACGTCGATGTAGGCGCCGCTTTCGGCGGCCGGATCGGCCGAGACCACCATGACGATCGCATGCCACAGCGTGAGACCAAGTTCCATCCCCTGCTCGTCGAGGTTCCGCTGCGGATCCACGTCGAGTTCGAGCGCCCAACGCTCGCGAAGCTGCAGGGAGATCTCGTCGATGTTGGGATCCTGCGTGTCATCGACATGCAGCACCGGACGAACCGTCGCGCCGGCGTAGAGCACGCCGTCGGGATCCGGCGGCCAGGTCTCGAGGACCTCCTCGAGACCATGGGCGTGAAGCATGCTCTCGACGCGGCTCTTCAACTCGATCGGGACCTCGATCGTCAAGGTCTTCCAGGCATCGAGGAAGACCTCCACGAACGGCTCGTCGGCGTTCGCGCCGACGCCGATCGAGACGTCCTCGAGGATGACCGGCTCGAACTCGTCGAAGTCGGCGAGGAAGTCGTCGCGATCGATCGGTTCGACGCCGAGATGGACGTCGAGGCTTCGGTAGGCGTCGAGCGACTCGATCTCCAGGATCCCCCGAACCTCTCCCGGAAGAAGTTCGAGCGCTTCCCGCAGCAGCGGCCGCAGCCGCTCGTGCGAGATCGTCGCCTCGTAGACGTAGGTGTCCGGCTCCTCCTCCTCGCCTTCGCGGAAGGAGACGACATACCCCTCGACCGGCCTGGGAAGGCCGGAGGCGTGCACGCCGAGCGGAAGCTGGAACCCGTCGACCGACTCCCGTTCGAGGTCGGTGCGGATTCGAAACGGTCGCATTCGGAGATGGTATCGCTCGGCGGACGAGGCATCGGCTCCGCCCTGACGCGGGAGCGTCGCGCACGGATCGGTATAGTCCGCGACGCCGGATCGGACTCGCGATCCGGGAACGGTTCTCGCGGAGCCCGACCTGCATGTGTCGATGCGGCGATGATTCGACCCTTCGCCTCGCTCCTGCGGCCGTCCTTTCTCATTCGACTCGTTCCCGCCCCGACGGCTCGGCCGGCCGCCGCCCCGTCGCGCCTTTCCTGCGCCCATTCTCGAGGAGTCTCTGATCCATGGAAGCCTTCAACGCAGTGCTTGAAGCGGTGAACACCGTTCTCTGGCACGACGCGGTGCTCTACACCGTGCTCGGAGTCGGGGTGCTCTTCACGCTCTGGAGCGGCTTCAGCCAGTACCGGGCTCTGACCCACGGCGTCGCGGTCCTCCGCGGTCGGTACGACTCGAAGGACGATCCCGGCGCGATCAACCACTTCCAGGCGCTGTCGACGGCGCTCTCGGGCACCGTCGGCCTCGGCAACATCGCCGGCGTGGCGGTCGCGGTCTCGCTCGGCGGACCGGGCGCGGTCTTCTGGATGTGGGTGGTCGGTGCGGTGGGCATGGCCCTCAAGCTCACCGAAGTGACGCAGTCGATGCTCTACCGCGACACGAGCGATCCCGACAACCCGCGAGGCGGGCCGATGTACGTCTGCAAGCGCGGCTTCGCGGCGATCTCGCCGGGGCTCGCGCCGCTGGGTTGGCTGCTCGGGGCGATCTTCTGCGTGACGGTGATGATCTCGACCATCACCGGCGGCAACATGTTCCAGGCCTGGAACGTCGCCAAGATCACCCAGACCTACGTGCCGGCGATGCCGCCGATCCTCGTCGGCATCATCCTGACCCTCGTCGTCGGCGCCGTCATCATCGGCGGCATCAAGCGGATCGGTGCCTTCACCGGACGGCTCGTCCCGCTCATGTGCGGCCTCTACCTGCTCGGCGCGCTGGCGGTGCTCGTCCTCGAGATCCAGAACATCCCCGGCATGCTTCGCCTGATCGTCGTGAGCGGACTGCCGCCGTTCTTGGGCGGCGAGAACGCGAGTCCCGAAGGCGCCTTCCTCGGCGGCACCTTCGGCTACGCGTTCCTCTGGGGCATGAAGCGAGCGCTCTTCTCGAACGAAGCGGGACAAGGCTCCGCGCCGATCGCCCACAGCGCCGCCAAGACCGACGAGCCGGTGCGCGAGGGCGTGGTCGCGGGACTCGAGCCGTTCATCGACACGCTCGTCGTCTGCACGATCACCGCGCTCGTCGTCATCAGCGTCGGCGCGTGGAACCGTCCGGCGGCGGCGGAGTTCCCCGAGACCCCGGGCATCGTCGCGGCCCGCGACGCGGATGGAAACGCGATCGCCGGCGAGTGGGTGCCCGCGACGACCGCCCTGCCCGCCAAGCCTGCCGAGGAGGCGCGGGTAAGCAACGTCTGGCGCGTCAACGACGGGCTCTTCGTGATCGTCAAGGGTGATCTCGATCCCAACACCGGACGCGACCTGCACAAGCTGCTCGGCACGGTCGTTGCCGGCGAAGGCGACGGGCTGCTGATCGACTGGACGCCGTACGAGTCCGAGACGGCGCCCTCGGTCGAGGGGCGCGGCATCCATCTCAATCTCGCCGGATCGTCGTTGACCGGTTACGCCTTCGATCGAGCGATCCCCGGCATGGGCATGTGGGTGGTGACGCTCGCGTCGTGGCTCTTCGCGATCTCGACGATCATCTCGTGGAGCTACTACGGCGAGCAGGCGACCGACTTCCTCTTCGGACGTTGGGCGATCGTCCCCTACAAGCTCGTCTACTGCCTCGCGATCCTCGTCTCGACGATTCCCGGCCTGATCGCGACCGATGCGGAGCTCGACGGGCTGACCGCCCTCGGCACCGGCGTGATGCTCTGGGCGAACATCCCGATCATGCTCATCTTCGGGCCGATCGCGATGCGCCGGTATCACGACTACATGCGCCGACTCAAGTCGGGCGAGATGAAGGGGCACCCCTATCCCCACATGACCGACGTCGTCGAAGGACGCGACGTGAAGTGACTCCGACCGCCGGACCGGCCGGCTCGCCCGGCCGGTCCGGCCTCTTCCTGTCGACACGAATCACCGACCGGTCGGCTCGATCGCCCTGCAACACGGCTCGACCCTTGTGGGCATGACGACCGCTTCGCGCCGCCGCGATCGACGTTCGGTTGTGAAACGGTGCGGACCTATCCCGATCGCCGCGACGTGCGCTCGAGCAGTTCGAGGATCGCCTCGGCGGACTCGACCGCGAAGTCGTGTCCGCGGAACTGGGTCAGCACGCGCTTCAGCGCCTGCGTGGTCTCCGCGGCGCGACGCGAATCCTTGAGGAACTCCTCGACCGCCCCGACGATCGGCCCGGGACCGCCCCAGTACGGCACGAACTCCGGCACGATCCGCTCCCCCGCGAGGATGTTCGGCAGCAGTCGATCCGGAATCGTCAGCATCAGCTTCGCACCGAACACGTCGAAGAGGCTCGTGCGATAGACGCCCACCATCGGCTTCGCCTGCCGCGCCACGTCGAGGCTCACCGTGCCCGAAACCGTGAGCGCGACGTCGCACCAGTGGACCGCCGCATCGAGGATCGCCGGTCCCGAGTGCTTCGCATCGCCGCCGACCACATGCAGGCCCGTCGGCAGCGAGGGAAACTTCGCGCGAATCGTGGCGGCGATCTCGGGGCTTGCGGCGACGACCAGCCCGCCGAGCCCGTGGTGCAGGGCCTGCAGGTCGGCGAAGACCCGCATCAGCAGCGCGAGGTTCTTGCGGATCTCGCTGCTCCGGCTTCCCGGCAGCATGAGGATCCGCGGCCGCCCGCGGGGAAGTCCGCGCGCCCGCTCCTCGAGGTCGGTCCGATCCAACTCGCGATTGATGACCGGATGCCCCACGAACTTCGCGGGGATCCCTCGCTCTCGGAACCACTTCTCCTCGAAGGGAAGCAGGCACAGCACGAGGTCGGTGATCTTCTGGAGCTTCTTCCGTCGCCACGGCCCCCACGCCCAGTACTGCGGGGCGACGAGATGCACGACCCGAGCGCCGCCGCGGCGAAGTCGCCGGGCGATCGGCGTGTTCGCGGCGGGCGAGTCCACCGGCACATGCAGGCCGATCCGGTTGCGGGCGGCGAAGGTCTCGATTCGCTTCATCTCTCCGAAGAACGCGCCGATCCGCGAGAGGCTCGGCAGCGCGATCACGCCATCGCCGGCGGTCTGCTCGACCACCTCCGCGCCGGCTTCGGCCATGCGCGGCCCACCCCAGGCGTAGATGCGTCGATCGGGATCTCGCTCGAGCAAGGCGCGAATCACCGGGGCCGCGTGGGCGTCGCCGCTCGGCTCGAAGGCGGTGAAGAGCACCGCGGCCTTCGGCGAGGCGGCCGACGCTTCGGAAGCCGGGCTTCGATCCACGCGGCACGCTCCTCGTCGGCCGCGGAACGGGATCGAACGATCCGGCGTGCCCGACGACCCCGGGGCAGGATACCGAACCCGATCGGCGGCCCCGTGCGACTCGACGCCCCCGATATCCTCCGCGGCTTCCCCTCAGACCCCTTGGAGTGCAGATCGATGTCGAGACGAACGCACCGTTGCGGCGAGCTCCGCGAGAGCCATGTCGGCGAGGAAGTCGTGCTCAACGGCTGGATCGACGTGACCCGCGACCAGGGCAAGGGTCTCGTCTTCGTCGATGTGCGCGATCGGACCGGCGTGTCGCAGGCGGTCTTCGAGTCTTCGCCGGGCGGCGAGAGCGATCTGATGGCCTCGGCCCGCAGCCTCCGCCGCGAGGACGTCGTGGCGGTGCGAGGCGTCGTGCGACGCCGCGCGGGCGGCGTCAATCCGAAGCTCGCGACGGGATCGATCGAGATCGCCGCGAGCGGGCTCGAGATCCTCAACCGCGCCGAGCATCCGCCGATCCTGCCCGACGACGCGGAAGCCGAGAAGATGGACGAGGAGGTCCGCCTCCGTCATCGCCATCTCGACCTTCGACGTCCGCGGATGCAGGCGATTCTCGGGCTTCGCTCGAGGGTGACCCGCATCGCCCGCGAGTACTTCCACGACCGGGGCTTCCTCGAGATCGAGACTCCGCTGCTCATCCGTTCGACGCCCGAAGGCGCCCGCGACTTCGTGGTCCCGTCGCGGCTTCATGCCGGCGAGTTCTACGCACTGCCGCAGAGCCCCCAGCTCTTCAAGCAGATCCTGATGGTCGCCGGGTGCGACCGCTACCTGCAGATCTGCCGCTGCCTGCGCGACGAGGACCCTCGCGCCGACCGGCAGGCGGAGTTCAGCCAGATCGACCTCGAGATGAGCTTCACCGACCGCGAGGAGGTGATCGAGACGATGGGCGGCTTCGCGCGGCGGCTCTGGAAGGAGACCCTCGGCGTCGACGTGCCGGAGATCCCGCGGATGACCTGGTCCGACGCGATGAACCGCTTCGGCATCGACCGGCCAGACCTGCGCTTCGGTCTCGAGATCGTCGACGTCTCGGACCTCGTCGCAGAGGCGCCGTTCGCCGTGTTCACCGACGCGCTCGCCGCGACGCACCTGGGACGCCGCGGCTGCGTCAAGGCGATCCTCGTCCCCGGTGGCGCAGCGAGCCTCTCGCGCAAGGCGATCGACGCGCTGACGGAGTTCGTGAAGGGGTTCGGCCTCGGCGGACTTCCGACCGTGAAGGTCTCGGAGACCGGCTTCGAGACCGGCATCGCGAAGTTCCTCGAAGGCTGCGGCGCCGCGCTGCGGGAACGCCTCGGCGCGAAGCCGGGCGACCTGATTCTCTTCGCGCCCGGACGCTGGGAGACCGTCTGCAAGGCGCTCGGCGAACTGCGACTGAAGCTCGGTCGCGATCTCGGCCTCATCGACGAGTCGCGCTGGGAGTTCCTCTGGGTCGTCGACTTCCCGATGTTCGAGTACGACGAGGACGGCAATCGCTGGGTCGCGCTGCACCACCCCTTCACCGCGCCGCTTCCCGGACAGGAGCCGCTGCTCGAGTCCGATCCCGGGGCGTGCCTCTCCGCCGGATACGACCTCGTCTGCAACGGCTCGGAGATCGCCGGCGGATCGATCCGCATCCACCGGCAGGAGGTCCAGAAGAAGGTCTTCGAACTGATCGGGCTCGGTTCCGACGAGGCCGAGGCCAAGTTCGGCTTCCTGCTCAAGGCGCTGCGCCACGGGGCTCCGCCGCACGGCGGCATCGCGTTCGGGCTTGATCGCGTCGTGATGCACCTCGCCGGCACCGACAACATCCGCGACGTCATCGCCTTCCCGAAGACGCAGAGCGGCGCCGACCTGCTCTGCGACGCGCCTTCGGCGATCGACGCGAGCCAACTCGACGAACTGCGGCTCGCGATCAAGCCCGCGTCGAAGCCCTGAGCACGCGGTCCCGCCGCGCGACGATCGACGAGGCTCGAGCCTGGCTGGTCGATCCAGCGTCCTGGAGTCTCGCGGACTCGAACCACGGGGCGTGGATACTCACGGCTTTGAGACTCCCCCCGATGGGGGTAGTCTCCGCACATGCTCCGCTCCGGCGCCCTGCTCACCGGGCTCATCCTTCTCGGGCTCGTCCTCGGCGCGATCGTCGGCGAAGTGCTGCACGCGAACGATCAGGTCGACACCGTCGCCGCGCTGATGTCCTGGGGGGATCTGGTGCTCATCCGGCCGCTCAAGGCCCTGGTGATCCCGATCGTGTTCTTCAGCGTGCTGGTGGGCGTCACCTCGATCGGCGAACCTTCCCGACTCGGCGTGATCGGCGGCGCCACGCTCGTCTACTACCTCGCGACCATGCTCGCCGCGGTGGTCCTGGGCGCCGTGCTGGTCACGACGATCAAGCCCGGCGTGGGCTTGCCGAGCGAGACCGTCGCCGCGCTGCAGGATTCCGGGGCCGCCGAGTTCGAGCGTCAGACGGCGTTGCGCACGCGGATCGACGACGCCTCGGAGATGGGGATGGGCGGCGCCTGGTCGAGCATCGTCGAGCAGCTCGTGCCGGCGAACGTGCTCGAGGAGATGGTCGCGGTGCGTCCGCTCGGCGTCATCGTCTTCGCCCTCGCGCTCGGGCTGGCGCTCGCGGCCGGCGGTTCGGCCTCGGCCCCGGCGGTGCGGGTGATCTCGGTGATCTTCGACGCGCTCATGCGTCTCGTGCGATGGATCATCTGGCTGACGCCGATCGGGGTCTTCCTGCTCGTCGCGGGAACGGTCGGCCGCATCGGCGTCGCCGAGCTCCTCGGCCCGATGTCGAAGTACATGCTCACCGTGGTCACGGGCCTGGCGATCCACGGCTTCATCGTGCTGCCGCTGGTGCTGTGGTTCTTCGCGCGGGTGAACCCGTTCGGCTTCATGTGGCGGATGAAGCGAGCGCTGCTGACCGCATTCGGCACCGACTCGAGTTCGGCGACCCTGCCCGTCACGATCGAGACCGCGCAGGACGAGGCGGGCTGCTCGAAGCGGGCCTCCGGATTCGTGCTGCCGCTCGGAGCGACCGTGAACATGGACGGCACGGCGCTCTACGAAGCGGTCGCGGTGGTGTTTCTCTTCCAGCTCTACGGCATCGATCTGAGCCTCACCGAGATGGTGATCGTCGTGATCACCGCCACGCTCGCGGCGGTCGGCGCGGCGGGCATCCCCTCGGCGGGGCTCGTGACCATGGTGATCGTGGTCACGGCGGTGAACACCAGCCTCGCCGGGCACAGCGAGGCGTCGTTGCCGATGTCGGCGATCGGGATCCTCTGGGGCGTCGATCGCATCCTCGACATGTGCCGGACCACCGTGAACGTCTGGGGCGACGCGGTCGGCGCGAGGATCATCACCCGGATCGCGCCTGACGAGGATGGACCCGATCCGGCGACCAGCGCCTGAACGCCCTCGACCCGACTACCCTCGCCCTCCGCGTCTCTCGCCCCGACTTCGACGATCGTTCGACCCCATGACCGCCCCCTCGCCTTCCGCCGACATCGGCTCGTCTGCACCTCGGTCGAACCCCGACCCGCAGGAGGTGGCCTCGGTGATCGCCTCGATCCGCCCGGCGGTCCAGGAAGACGGCGGCGACATCGCCCTGCTCGGCGTCGGCGAGGACGGGGTGGTCTCGATCCGCTTTCTGGGAGCCTGCGTGGGGTGCCCGTCGGCCTCGGTCACCCTGCATCAGTTCATCGAACGGGCGTTGGTGGCGGTCCCCGGGGTGACTGGGGTGACCGCGGTTCCTTGACCCGACCGTGAGCCGCTGCCGAAGCACCCTCCCGTCGGTGATTCCGCGACTCCGCCGAACGGACCTCGTCGATTCCGACCCCCCGGCGGTTTCCTTTGCAGGGAATTGGGCTAGTCTGTGTCTGGGCAAGAATGCTGTTCCGGTCGAGGACGGTCTGGTCTCGACCTCCGGTTCCCCCAAGACCGGCAGACCGCGTGAGGAGGTTCGAGCGATGCTGGTGATCACGCGACGTGAAGGCGAGGAAGTCGTCATCGGCAACCCGGCCGCCCCGCTGGGGGTTGTTCGCATTGCGCAGATCAAGGGCGATCGGGTCCGCATCGCCTTCGAGTTCCCCCGCGAGGTCGAGGTCCATCGCCGCGAAGTCGCCGAACAGATCGCCTCGAGCGATCACGCGGGCGCTCCGCCCGTCGTCGGCACGATCCGCCCGGCAGCCGAGGGTTCCTGACCGCTCGATCTCGCCGATCGCCATCCGCCAATCGAAACCGGACGCCTGCGTGCAGGCGTCCGGTCGTTCTTTCGGCGGCGATCGATGGATCGCCGTTCGAATCGCCACCGCTCCTTCTCAGGGGCGGTGGCGAACGATCCCAGGCGGGGCCAGCCCGCGTCCCTCGGGTCGGGCGTCCCCTGCCCGACGTGAACCGAGGCATTCGGCCGTCCATGGCCGTGGACACGACGACGGGATGAGCGGTCGAGCCGATCGACTCGACGCACCCGGGCGAATCGGCGGATCGCCGATCCCCTTCAAGCCGAGGCCGATCCATGGCCTCGAACCCGAACCGGCGCCGGCGGATCGGCCGGCGACCCCGTGCTGCGGGCGGCACGCCATCCATGGCGGCCGTCCGAGCCTGTCGCGACGAGGAGCCTGCTTGCCCCTCATGGTTGGTTCTTCCTTCCGGCCTCCGCATGAGCCGCCCTCGCTCGACGCCAGATCTCCGACTGGCGACTGCGGATGGCGTTCTGCTCCGACTCCCAGCGAGCCGGCGTCATGAGTTCGAGGTGATCGCGCACCCCCGCAAGCACCACCGCCGACTCGATCCCGAAGTCCTTCAGCAGGCGATCGGGAATCCGGATCCGGCCGGCCGCGTCGATCACGCAACGAGAAGCCTGCGAGAAGAGATGCCGCTCGAAGGCCAGCATGTCCTCGTCGCCCAGCAGCGAGCCGCCAAGCGCCGACGCGAACTGCTCGAAGGTCCGCTCCGGCCAGAGCCAGAGCGTCTCGTTCGCGCCCGGGGCCGCGATCAGCGCTTCGCCGTGCACGTCCGGCTTGAGCACCCCGCGGATCTCGGCGGGGATCGCCAAGCGTCCCTTGGGGTCGATGCTGTGATCGAATTTGCCGAGCAGCAGCACGCATCGAGTTCCTCAGGGCGACCACGAAGGGTCCTGCGAAGGCCTTGAGCAAGGCGGGCGAAGACTAACCCACTTCGCCCCACTTCACAACACTTTTTCCCACACCTCGCCACACGTCGCCCCACCAAGGTCCGAGAGCCTTCGCAAACCCCGGTGATCAATCGGTTTGCGGAATCCACCAATCGTCCACATCCCTTGATCCGCCCTCCCCGATCACCGATGAAGGACGGGGTCGGAGACCCTCCGCGAGCCCACTCGATGAGTCGCACCCACGCAGAACCGCTGCCACTGGCGATCGAGGCCCTGAACCGGATGCCGCGCGGTCGGTTCCTTCTGACGGCGGCCGCAGGCGATCTGCGCCGCGGGCGGATCGTCGAATGGGTGCAGCAGTGCAGTTCGACGCCCCCGTCGGTGATGCTGGCACTGCCCAAGGGTGATCCGATCAGTCCGCTGATCCGCGACAGCCGTCACTTCTGCCTGTCGATCCTGCGCGGCATCGATCCGCTGCTCGAGCGGCTCTTCGCGACCCGTCAGGAAAGCGATCCGTTCCTGGGGTTGCCGGTGCGACCCTCGCCGGCCGGCGCTCCGATCGTCGATCGCGGCGAGTTCGTGATCGAGTGCGAGATGATCCGGCACCTCGACATCGACGGCGACTGCGAGCTCTATGTCGGCGTCGTGCGGCATGCCGAGTTGCTCCGGCCGCCGCCGCGCGATCGCCTTGCGTCGGAGAGCCCCGCTCGGCTCGAGGAGCCGCGGGCCGGGACCAAGGACGCGAAGGCGCCATCGCCGACGCGTCGCACGCGCCTGCGTCGCGAGAAGTGACACGAACGCCCGGGCCGGTCGCGTAGCATCGACCGATGCCTTCGGACCCGACCCCGCGCCCCGGCTTCACCGCCACGGGGCGTTCACGCAATCCATCGAATCGGCTCGGTCTCGACTATCGCCGCGAAGCCGAGGCGTTCCCGCGACGAGATCGCCTGATCCTCGATGCGCATCTGCATCTCGCCGGACCGAATGCCGTCCGCATCTTCCGCGAGGCGGCCTCGCTCTACGGCGTCGGCAAGTTCCTCTCGATGACTCCCATCGAACTCGTCCCGGCCGTGCAGGACGCGCTTGGCGAGGACGTGCGCTTCATCGCCGTGCCCAACTACTTCGGGGCCGACCGCCGCCACGAGCACGGTCCGGGCTTTCTCGAAGCGATCGAGACGTTCCATGCGATGGGAAGCCGCGTCGTGAAGTTCTGGTCCGCACCCCGGGGACTCGACTACGGGCGGGAGTCGGGCGCACCGGACCTGCTCCGCCTCGACAGCCCGAATCGCCGCGAGGCGATGCGGCTCGCCGCGTCGCTCGACATGACCTTCATGGTGCACGTCGCCGATCCGGACACCTGGTTCGCGACCCGCTACGCCGATGCGTCGCTCTACGGAACCAAGGGCTCGCACTACGAGCCGCTGCGGCGGCTGCTCGAGGAGTTCCCCGTGCCGTGGATCGCCGCGCACTGCGGCGGGTGGCCCGAGGACCTCGACTTCCTCGATTCACTGCTTCAGGCGCATCCGAACCTCGTGCTCGACATCAGCGCGACCAAGTGGATCGTGCGCGAGCTCTCGCGCCATCCACGCGAGCGCGTGCTCCGCTTCTTCACGCGCTGGCAAGGTCGGCTGCTCTTCGGTTCGGACATCGTGACGCACGAAGACCACCTTCGCGGCGGCGAGAAGACCGAGATGGGCGCGAAGGCGAGCGATCCCGACGCGGCGTTCGACCTCTATGCGAGCCGCTACTGGGCCTATCGCACGATGCTCGAGACCGACTGGTCGGGCGAGTCGCCGATCGCGGATCCCGATCTCGCCGCGGTGGAACCGGAGCAGTTCGGCCCGAACGACGCGCCCCCCTTGCGCGGCCTCGCCTTGCCCGAGACGATCCTCGAGGATCTCTATCACGAGGCGGCGAGGCGGCTCTTCGAGGATCCCGCGGACGCGAACGCCCACGCGCCGACGAGCGCGTCGGCGAAGCATCTCGGCGATCGCTCGACCGGCTGATCGAGGCCCGCGCGCAGCCGGCCTTCGCGGATCGCATCGAGCAGTGCCGTGGCGCTTCGCGGCGGGGGCTCGATCGGCACAAGCGTGGCGTTCCGGCCGCGGGCGACCGCTCGCCACGGAGCCTGATCGAAGGCGAAGAGCGGCACGCCGGCCCGTTCGGCGATCCACGCGACCAGCAACGCGTCGGCGTCCCGATCGACCGGCCCGCCGACGACGTAGACCGCATCGAGTGCGCCGATCCAGGCGGCCGGATCGCTTCGAAGCGGCGCCACCCGCACGCTCGAAGCGGTTCCGGTCTCCGCGATCAGCGTCGAGACGCCCTCCTTCGAGAGTTCGTGCTCGTCGACGACCATCGCCTTCACCGCGAGGCTGAGCACCGACAACGCCGCGATGCTGAAGCCGTCGCGCCGCGCCGAGCGGCCTCGCAGGGCACTCGGTCCGGTCACGAAGAGCCCGAGCGACAAGCCCTCCGGATCCAGTTCAAGATCGGCTCGCAGCCGAGGCCGGCGTCGCGACGAATCGAGCACCGCCCGCGTGGTGGCCTCGCCGGGCTCGACCGGGACCGGACGCACCGGCTCGAGTCGCCACCGCTTCTCCGGCGGCAGCGCGTCGATCCACGCGTCCCATCCGGCGAGTTCGATCCCACCCGGTTCCCGGCGACGAAGCCGCCGCGACTCGAACACGGTCGGGAGGCGATCGAGAAGCAAGGTCCGCGGGATGTCGGCGAACTCGTCGCCGGCGATCGAGATGCCCGCCTCGACCGACCACGCGATGATCCCCGCGACCGGCGCAATCCGCTGCGCTTCGCGGAGCCAGCGGCGATTCCAGCGCGCCGAGGGGGACGGACTCCGCGCGAGGCGCGGCAGGCCCGAGCCCGGCCCCTCGCCGATCGACGCCTCGACGTGCGCAAAGCCGCGAATGCGGGCGGCCGCATCCCGCACGAGCAGCGCCCGCAGCGGTGTGGTCTCGACACGATGGTCGAACAGGTGGACGACGATCGGGGCGTCGCTCATCGCGGGCCGAGGTTCTCGCCGAGATCCACGCGCTCGTGCTCGTAGAAGAGCCGCGAGATCTGCCGCCCAAGGCGATCGGCGAGCGCGTCCTCGATGCCGCGGCGGCCGCTCGGCGTGCGAAGCAGGTCCGGATTCACCTCGCGCAGCTGCGCTTCGACCTCGCGGCCATCGGGCTCCTCCGGACTCGGGTACACCCGCATCTTGCCGTCGATGTCGAGCACTCGCACGAAGGCGCTCGCGGTCGGGCGCGGCGAACCGTTGTCGTCGACGAGGGAGAACTTCGCGACCTCGACGAAGATCAGCTGATCGACCTTCAGCCCCTTGGCGACCGCCTCCATCGTCAGGCGCTTCCCGCTCCGCTCGTTGGTGCGGACGTAGCCGATCACGTCGCGGGTGCTCACGATCTCGGGCACCACCTTCTCGTCGAGCAGGCGCGTGGCGATCGCCTCCCCCAGTTCGACCCGCAGCGAGGTGCGCGGCAGGATCGTGCGCTGGTCGTCGACGAGGATCGCGGTCTTGATGGGCTCGAGCGTGTGCTGCGCATCGATCATGCCCGGCCCCTCGATCGCGTAGGCGATCGGGGCGACGATGTTGCAGCCGCCGCCCCAGAGGGCGATGAACAATCCCGACACCACGGCGACCGCGAGCGAACCGCGGCCGATCAGGCGTCGGGGTACTTGTCCTCGATGTGGTCGAAGAAGAGCCACGCTGTCTTCTGCAGGAACTTGGTGAGGAGACCGGTCTCGATCTGGCGGGCGTTCGCGCTCTCGCGAGAGACGCCCTCGAGGTCGGGGAACTTGACGGAGACGGAGTAGGTCGCGGCGAACTCGTCGGCGTCGAGGCTGCCGGATTCGATGATGCCGACCGTCGCGGCGCAGACGCCGTCCCAAAGCCAGGTGTTGCCCGGCGGGTGGAGGCGGTACTCGTAGATGTCGACGAGCACGACGCGGTCGACGCCGAGGTCGGAGGCGATCTGTCCGTAGGGAAGCGCCGCCCAGTGCGGGGTCTGGTACTGCCACTGCAGCACGATCCGCGGATCGAGCACCTGCGCGCCTTCGACGTTGCTCGCGATGCGCGACGAGAGGTTCGCCGTCACGTTGGCGCCGACGGTCGGATGCTCGTAGAGCATCGAGGGATCGGACTGCACCACGACCGCGACCGAGCGGTTGCGAAGCCCGTCGTACTCGGCAAGCACCTCGATCTGCTTCGACCGCTCGAACTGCGCCGACACCGCGCCGGCGAGTCCGAAGACCTGGCAGCCTGAAAGCCCGCCGAGCACCGTCGATGCCAGGACCGCCGCAGCAAGCTTCGACGCCATGCGAGTCCTCATCCGCCTGCCCCTCCGCCGGAGGCGAGCGGAAGCGCCATCGAGTCGACCCGCATCGCCGCGATCTTGTAGAACCACGCCAAGGCCGCGACGCCGACGAAGCCCCACCAGAACCGTCGTCCCATCGAAGCCCACAGCACCTCCCAGGAACGCGACCCGGTCAGGGCCGTCCATCCCGCGACGACCGCGACGAGCGCCGCGAGGATCGCCAGAAGCGCCCCCATCGGCTGCGCCGCGAACGCCTCGATGAAGGATCCCCGCGCGGCGAAGGCGAACGACGTGGTCATGCCGCAACTCGGGCACGGCATGCCAAGCCCCGCGATCCAGCCGCAGGCGGGAAGCCCCAACTGCTGATGCGTGCCCACGCCGGATCCCGATGGCTCGAGGCTCGCCGCCACGGCCAGCGGGGCAGACGCGGCCGCGGCGATCCCAGCCGCCACGAGACGATCACGACCCGCCAGCAGGCGGGAAGGCAGCTCGTGGACGTTCGCGGCGGCCGCAGGCATCGCGTCAGGGTACGTTCGTGCGAAGAGGCGGGCAACGAGCGATCGCCGCTCGCCGCTTCGGGGGCCTCCGCACCGCTCGTCTCGACCGCTCGATCCAAGCCGCCTCCGCATGACCAGACCTTCATCGCAACCAGCTTTCCCCCCGCCGATCGACTCGCCCGCCTGGATCGACGCGCACCTTGATCTGGCCTACCTCGCCGAACTCGGACGCGATCTCGAGACCCGCCTTGGCCTTGGGCAACCGGACTGCTGCAGCCTTCCCGACCTCGCCGAGGCCCCGGTCGAACTCTGTCTCGGCACGATCTTCATCGAGCCGGGTCTCGACCACGAACGCCATCCCTGGGGCTACCGCGACCGCGACGATCGCCTCGCCGCGGCCGAGGCCGGTCGGCGGCAACTCGCTCGCTACGAACAGCTCGAACAGGCCGGCCGGATCCGGATCGTTCGATGGCGGGAGGAACTCGACGAGCCCTGCGACGGCCGGCTCCGAGTCGTGATCCTCGTCGAGGGCGCCGACTGCATCGACGGCGGCGATGAACTGGCGTGGTGGTTCGAACGCGGCGTCCGCGTCCTCGGGCTTGCGTGGGCGATGGGCACCCGCGCTTCCGGCGGCAACAAGATCCACGGTGGCCTCTCGGCAGAAGGCCGCGATCTCGTCGCCGCCGCCGACGCGCTCGGCATCCTGCACGACGTCTCGCATCTCGCCGACGCGGCGTTCGACGACCTGCTCGCCCATACCGATCGCCGAGTCGTCGCCACGCACTCGAACGCGCGATGGCTTCTCGAGGACGGCGACAACCAGCGGCATCTGACCGCGACGCAGGTCCGGGCGATCGCCGAACGCGACGGCACGATCGGACTCAACCTCTACGGCCGGTTTCTCGCGAGCGGCCGCGACGCCACGCTCGAGGACTGCGTGCGTCACGTCGAGGCGATCGCCGAACTCGCAGGACGCGAGCGGGTCGGGCTCGGATCGGATCTCGACGGCGGCTTCGGGACCGATCGCCTGCCGAAGGGCCTCGAGCATCCCTCGAAGTACCCCCGACTCGACGACGCGCTTGCGGAGAGAGGCTGGAGCGCCGCGGAACGAACCGGATTCCGCCGCGACAACTGGCTCAGGACGCTTCGGGCATCGCTGCCGAGTCGCACTCCGCCGCCTCGTTGAGCGGAAGCCGGATCCAACCGCGTTCGCCTCCGACCACGACCGACGCGAGCAGGTGCAGGCGGATGCGGCTGTGGACGAGCGGCATCGCCTCGCGAGCACTCGACGTCACGAGATCGATGCGGAGATCCGACGGATCGCCCGCCTCGATTCCGGGGCAAGCGAGGCGCAGCATCGCCGCGTGATCCGCCGCCCACGCCGCGGTCGCCTCGACCTCGACGAGACGCTCGAGCGGCGCCACGAGATGAAGCCGTCCCGCCGCATCGACGGCAAGTTCGACCTGCGGGTGATACGGGCACGAGATCGGAAGCGGGCTCAATTCCTCGAAGCGCGGCAGCAGCGGCGATGGGAGCGATCGCGACTCGACCGCCGCACGGCGCTCGCCCGCCCCCGATCCACTGAGCATCGACGCGTTCACGAATCCATCCACCGGCGTCGGCGGCAGCTTCGCCGTCTCGCTGCGAACCGGCTTTTCCGCGAAGGGCCCCTTGCCGATCGACTCCCACGACCCGGGCCGCCCCGCGACCAGCCGTCGCAGCGACTCGGCGGAGTTCCGGACGTGCGTCGAGACGGGATCGTCGACGGACTCGCGCACCTCGACCGGCGCGTCCGCCTCGCGTTCTTCCGCTTCCCGTGCGACCGCATCGGCCGAGTCGGCCGGGAGCTCCGTCGATTCGCTCGGCAGCATGAACGACCAGGGACCGCTTGCCGTGTCGTCCGGCTCGCGTCGCTCGGGCTCGGGTCGATGCTCCCGACTCGCCGCCGCCGGCGGTGTGGCGCGAAGCATCTCGCGAAGCAGCGCCGGCACGTCCTCGAAGGTGATCGTGCGCGAGCCCGGCAGCATGAAGCGAAGCGTCGACTCGAGCGGCTCCATGCGCGGCATCGCGACGGTGAGCGGCAGCCCCATCGCGAGGAACGCCTCGGCGGTGCGGTTCAGCTTCGTCATCGCATCGGCGACCTGCACGTCGCCGGCGCCGAGCACCCCGACCGAGATCGGCGGGATCGCACGGCCTTCGACCATCGCCTCCTCGGCGAGCGCCTTGATCAGCCGGTACGCCGCGACCACCGCCGCCTCGTCGGCACCCGTCAAGAGCAGCACGCCGTCGCGACCCGCGCGAAGCACCTGCCCGGGCGAGGCGGAGGACTCCGGCACCACGATCCATCGCCGCGCGAGCCGTGTCGAGATCTCGAGCGCCTCGCGGAGGTCGATCGGCTCCGCCGGTTCCCCGACGCGGCCGCCACGGAAGACCTCGACGTGGACCTGACCCGCCACGAAGCGCACGAGCCCGGTCGGCCCCTGATCTCGGGCGAGTCGATCCGACAATTGGGCGAGCCACAGGCCGGCGGAAACCGGCAGATGCCCCGCGACTGCCACAGCCACCTCGGGCAGCGTGCCGTCGCGCCGCATCGCCTCGGCCGCAGCCGCCGCCTCGGGAGACGCCTCGCGAGCGAACTCCTCGTCCGGCGTCAGAAAGAGGTCCGCGAGATCGTCGAACGGATCGCGTGGTCCATCCATGGTCAGCGTCCCGGCACCCGAAGGAGATTGACTTCACCCTCGGGCCGAGACACCCGCTCGAGGTTGAACGGATCGATCGACGGCGTCTCGTCGATCACCAGTCGGTACTCGTAGACGCCCGGCGGCACCGCCACAAGGATCGAAAAGGCGCTGGTCCGCGGGTCGAGCCGCATCGGGAACGTCTGCACGCCGCCGCCGAAGTTCGGGCCGAAGTCGGCTCGGATCGCCATCGCGGTTGCGCCCGAAGCGGGCTGGCAGAAACGCACGCCTTCGTCCTCGAAGCTCACGCCCATCGGGTGACGGACCGCGGGCGGCGCCTCGACGGCGAGCGGACCTCCGGATTCGCGATTCGGGCGCGAACCGCTCGCGGACTCGTCGCCCGAGTCCGCCCCGACCCGCTTCATGCGTTCGATCAGTTCGGCGACGCGTCCACCCTGTCGGCCAAGCGAGGGATCGATCGGATCCGGCTCGGCCGAGGGGCGGGATTGTCCCAGCATGGTCGTCACCGCGTTGCGATCGATCTCGACGATCGGCCGCGGCGGCATCGGGCCGTCTCGCAGCAACCAGTCGGCCAGCTTCATGAAGTCCGCGGCGGCGGTCGAACCGGGGGCATGCTCCCGCACCGGGCAACCGAGCCCCACCGCTTCCCGCAGCATGTCGTGCTCGTGGATGCACGCAGGAACGAGCGCTTCGCCGTAGCGGCTCCGCAGTTCCTGCATCACGTCGCGAGCGACCTTGCGGTTGGGGTTGTGCAACGTCGGGAGGAAGCGCACGGGAATCACCCGCCCGACCCGCTCGGCGACCTTGCGAATGGTCTTCCACTGCTGATCCGCGCCCTGAAGCGAGAAGAAGCCGGTCTCGACCGGCACGAGCGCCTCGTCGGCCGCTCGGAGCGCGTTGAAGGCCAGCAGGCCGATCTGCGGCGGGCAGTCGATCAGGCAGAACTCGAAACTCGTCCGGAGCCTCGTGAGCACCTGAAGGAGGCGGCGATCGCGGTCGGGCAGGTTCGCCATGGGACCCTGCGGCGCTTCGGCCGCGGCGAGGCGAACGCTCGACGGCGCGAGGTACAGGTTGCGCGAGACCTCCCACAGCATTCCGGCCGGATCGGGACCGCGTTCGAGATCGCCGAACAGCGCGTCGGAGATGTCTCGCTCGATCCGATCATGCGGCACGCCGAGTCCGGACGCGCAGTGCGACTGCGGGTCCATGTCGACGAGCAGCGTTCGGTGTCCGCGGGATGCAAGCTCCGCCGCGAGGTTGATCGCGGTGGTCGTCTTGCCGCATCCCCCCTTCTGATTGACGACGGCGATCGTTCGCATGGGCGTGGATGAACCGGCTTGGGGGCCTAGGGGCCTGCGAGGACGCCGTCGCCCTCGCCGCGAGCGGTTATCGGGTGCGTCCGAGAACGGTCTGCAACAGTTCGAGCAAAGATTTGGGGGGTGGTCCGGACGCGGATCGCGGACTGCGAAGACCGGTCGAGACCCGCGGCCAAGGATCGCCGGTCGGACCTCGCCGATCGTCGCCGATCGTGGACACCGACCTTCGCCGAGCCGCGGCAGCGATCGCGCGTGAACTGCCGTGGCGGGCGAGACGTCCGCGGTCCACCCCCTGTCGGCTTCGACTCACCTCGCGCCGACGGCTTGCCAGCCCGCGGCGATCGCCGAGTCCGGAGGACTTTCGACCACCTCGATCCGACCCGGCCTTCGCGGCAGGATCAGTCGCAGCGCCGAGCCGGCCCGCTTCTTGTCGAGGGCCATGCCCGCTCGCAGCGACGCCGCCTTCGCGCCGTCGGCAAGGCTCGTCGGCAATCCCAAGCGGGTCGCAGACGCACGGATCCGCGCCGCCGTGCCCGCCTCGGCCATGCCGAGAGACTCCGCGGCGGTCGCCGCGGCGATCAGGCCGATGGCGACCGCCTCGCCGTGACGCAGTCGCGTGGCGGGGATCGACTCGATCGCATGCGCGAAAGTGTGCCCGAGGTTCAGGAGCCGCCGCTCGCCCCTCTCGAGAGGATCCCGCGCGACCACCGCCGACTTGCATCGGATGCTCGAGGCGATCAGGTGCCCGATCGCCTCCGCGTGACCGCTCGACGCCGGGTCGGCGAGGGTCTCGGCGCGGGCCTCGATCCACTCGACCGCCGATTCGCCCTCGAGCCACGCGTGCTTGAGGCTCTCCGCGAGCCCCGAACGAAACTCGTCCGACGGCAGCGTGCGAAGCGTCTCGCGATCGCAGAGCACCAGACTCGCGGGCCAGAACGATCCGACGAGATTCTTGCCGAGCGAACCGTCGCCAAGCGTCACGTTGACCGCGGTCTTGCCGCCGATCGACGCATCGACCATCGCGAGCAGCGTGGTGGGCACGAGGACGAGCGGCACCCCGCGAAGCAGCACCGACGCGGCGTATCCCGCGAGGTCGCCCACGCATCCGCCGCCCACGGCGACGAGCGGTGAGCGGCGATCGACGCCGTGCTCGATCGCCGCCGAGAGGATCCGATCGACCTCGCCCTGGACCTTGCGTTCCTCGGCGGCCTCGACGTCGATCCGCTTCGCGTCGAGGCCGGCCTCGCGCATGGATCGCTCGACGAGATCGCCAGCCGCCTCCGCGGCGCTGCGATCGACGACGAGGATCGCCCGCGTGCCGCGGGCTGCGAGCCCTCGCTCCACCAGTCGATCCCCCAGCGTCGAGACGGCGCCCGGCTGCACTTCGATCACCGTCGCCTCGGTCGGCAGCAACGTGGACGCGACTCGTTGCCAGTCGATCCGCGTCGCCTCGACTCGCTCGCCGCTTGAACTCATCGGGGACGCTCCCTTCCTGCCTCGCGCTCGAGCACCTCGAGCGCTTCCGCCGGGTCGGGCGGAAGGTCGCGGCGGAGATTCTCCTTCGGCTCGTCGAAGGCGGTGTCGAGGAATCGGCGCGGCGTCGGTCGCTTCGCGAGCCGTCGCAGCCAGATCACCACCGGAATCATGGCGACGACCAGGATCGCGACGACCGTCCCCGGCCCCCATTCGGAACTCGTCGCGGCGACCGGCACCGCCACGCCGACCACGGTGGGGAAGCGGCGGAGGACCCCGTCGCGACCTTCGAGTTCCGTCGCGCGAAGGAATCGTCCGACGATCTCCACGCGACGCGGCGCGCGATCGGGCGCGAGTCGCGGCGGATCGACCACCCACACCTGAAGCGCGCCCGCGGTCTGCGCGTCGCCTTCCTGCCACTCGGGTCGCACGAACCACTCGGCGAGCGAGGGCGCGTCGTCCCCATGCCCGGTCGGCCACGGAAACGCCGTCGCTTGCTCGAGTCGCCCAGACACCCGCACCAGGCTTCCGCGGTGCGACTCGGGATCGAGGAGCCACGCCTGCCAGTCAGGACGCTCGACGATCGGCGACGCGGCCATCGCGCCGGTCAGCGAATCGCGATCGCGGGGCCACTCCGACGCATGCTCGAGCAGGCGAACCCACGACTCCTCGCGACGCTCGAGTCCGTCGCTCGCGGCCGAGAGCGCGGTGCGATCGTCCGCGGAGAGCGGCGGCAGCGGCGGATTGGCCGGCGCCGACTCGGAGACACCGACGAGCACCAAGACCATCGCGGCGAGCTTCGATCGGCTCGGAGCACGGAGCACCAAAGGAGTGGATCCTGCAGTCACCGGGTCAACGCCATCTCAAGGGGAGTCACGGTAGCGGCGGCGGCAGCGCGGCGATCGGACCTCGGCGGAAGGTCCGGCGTCGTCCGAGTTCCGGGACGCTCGAACCCATGCAGGCGGATACCCGACCGCCGAAAGTGAACTCGGACCCGGGCTCCGGACGAACAAACAGGGTTCGGAAGTCGCCCCCGCCCCTCTGGAGTCCCCGATGTCCCCGATCCAGGAACAGATGACGGTTCGGATGCCGAAGCAGTTGCTGGCCTTGGTGCTGGTGGCGGCGGTCCTCGGCACCGTCGCGGTCTTCCGGCAGCCGCAGGCTTCCGAGGCAGGATCGGACACGCCCGCCGCCGGCTCGATGACCTCGGGAGACTTCCGCCTCGTCTGCGAGGTGGTGACCGAGACCCATCGCTGCGAGGTCTACGGGGGACCGGGCAATCGCAACCTCTACGTGGTGCAAGACGCCCGCGGCCGGGCGATCGGGGTCTACGACACCCTTCGAGAGGTGACCGCCAAGTTCCCGACCTTCCAGGCCGCCGAACGCGAGGGCGGGTTCGCGGCGGTGCCCCGCTCCTGGTCGTTCAGTCCCTGAACCGCCGCCCGAGGTCCCTCTCGAAGCCGGCACCGCCTCGCGGCAGCCCGGATTGCGACCTCCTCCGCTGACGACACCCTGTCGCGGCCCCGGACTTTCCGGGGCCGATTTGCCTATTGGGGCATGGCGGTCCGGGAGCGGTCCCTTAGGGTGCGGACTCCGAGCCCATCGTGGGGGCGAACGGCGACCGACGCCGTTCGGGACCGCCGCCCCGCACCACGCTCCCGAGAGGGGAGTGGAGCGTGCGCGGGGCGGCGAGGGCTCGACGCGACGACGAACCGGTCCGCGACCTCGGGTGCCAAGCTCGGCGACACCGGTCCGCACAGCGGCGACGGCGGCGGGTCACACCGAGTTTGCTTGACGTGCCAGCGTCTCCGTCGCTTGAACGACGGCCTCAGGTCCCAGCAGAATCTGCGAGCGAGAGCCGTCACGCCGCCAACATCGCGCCGGACATCCCTACCGAACCCCGTGCTACGGTTCGCCCGTGCCCCGCCGGTCCGAGCGCCACCATCGACGCCCCGAGCACCTCCCGCAACTCCTGGTGCTTTGCGCTCTCGACTTCGAACGATCCGTGCTCGAAGGACTGCAGCAGGAGATGCACGGCTGTGAACTCCCGCGTGAGGTCTGCGTCGAGGTCTGCGGTCCCGGTCGCGTCGGCATCGAGCGGTGGTTCGCGCGGCGCGACGCCTGCCCGGCTCGCCACGGCGTGCTGCTCGTCGGCACGGCGGGCGGCCTCGATCCGCGGCTTCGAGCCGGCACCGCGTTCCTGGCCGAGCGCGTGGTCGACACCTCGGGTCGATCGTGGACGCCGCGCTTCGTCGCCTCGACGCTTGAAGAGGTCCGCGCCGAGACGCTGCTCTCGGTCGAGTCCGCCGCGGTCTCGCCGCAGGAGAAGGCTCGCCATCACGCCGGCTCTGGCGCGGCGGCGGTCGATCTCGAATCGGCGGCGTTCGCCGAGCAGTGCGACGCGCGAGGATGGCCGTGGACGGTTGTCCGCGGCATCTCCGACGGCGCGACGGAGTCGCTTCCACGCGACGTCGCGACGTGGGTCGATCAGCAAGGCCGCCTGCGCACGCTGGCGCTGCTCGTGTCGATCGCCCGCTCGCCCGGCACGATCGCGATGCTGCCGCGGCTTCGCCGGCAGAGCACCGCAGCGCTCCACGCCGCCGCGGCGATCGTCGCTCGAATCGCCGCCTCGACCTCGGCGACGGTGGAGGCGGCCCGATGACCGAGCGGCGGTGGCTCGTCTTCGGCGGCTCCTTCGATCCGCCGCATCGGGCGCATGTCGAGTTGCCGCGTCGCGCCGCGGCGGCGATCGGCGCGGAGCGGGTGCTCTACGTGCCCGCGAGGATCAATCCGCTCAAGCAGGCGACGCCTCCCGCGTCGCCCGAGGATCGTCTCGCGATGCTGCGGCTCGCGCTTGCGGACCATCCGGACTGCGAGATCCGCACTCTCGAACTCGACCGCGAAGGCCCGAGCTTCACGATCGACACGCTGCGTGAGCTCGCAGCGGAAGCCGCCGACGCCGAGCCGCCCGCGCGGCTCGTGCTGCTCGTCGGCGCCGATGCGGCGCTGGGGTTCCCGAAGTGGCGCGATCCCGACGCGATCGCGGCGATCTGCGACGTCGCGGTGCTGCTGCGTCCGCCCCTCGACGAGCGAGGATTCCAAGCCTCCTTCGCCGAGGCGTGGCGCGACGCGGGCCGAGCGCCGGCGATCGAACCGCGGTGGGTGCTCGACCTTGGCCGCGATCCCGCCAGTTCAACCGCCGCCCGCGGCGGCGAAGCCGACGGCGATCTGCCGCCGGCGGTCGCCGCGTACATCCGAGAACACGGCCTCTACGGGCGAGCCCCGGGCGCCTCGGGCGTGTGAGACGGCCGCGAGCCTTCGCACCGGTCGGAGGCCTGAGCCAAAACCAAGGCGGAACGCCGGTTTCAGAGGGGTGACCGATATACTCGCCGCTTCGGTCCAAGGCCCCGGCCTCTTGCATGCGAAGCACCTTCCTCCCCTTCTGCCGTCCCTCGATCGACGACGCAGACGTCGCCGCCGTCGAGGCGGTCCTGCGTTCGGGCTGGATCACCACCGGACCCAAGACCGCCGAACTCGAGGAGGCGGTCCGCGCCCGCACCGGCGCCGCCCATGCGGTCGCCTTCTGCAACGGGACCGCCGCGATGCACTGCCTCTTCATCGCGGCCGGACTCGGCCCGGGCGACGAGGTCGTCACGCCCTCGATGACCTGGGTCTCGACGGTCAATCTGCTTGAACTGCTCGGGGCGACGCCGGTCTTCATCGACGTCGACCGCGACACGCTGCTTGCCTCACCCGAGGCGATGGAGGCGGCGATCACGCCCCGCACCAAGGCGATCGTCCCGGTCCACTACGCCGGGGCCCCGGTCGATCTCGACGGCTTCCGCCGCGTGGCCGCGAAGCACGGCGTGGCGTTGTGGGAGGACTCCGCCCACGCGATCGGCACCCGCTACCGAAGCGAGGAGATCGGCGCGACCGGCACCGGGATCTTCTCGCTGCATCCGATCAAGAACGTGACCTCCGGCGAGGGTGGCGTCTTCGTCACCGACGACGAGGCGCTCGCCGTCCGCATGCGACGCCTTCGATTCCATGGTCTCGGCGCCGACGCGCACGACCGCAACCAGCAGGGGCGCAGCCCGCAGGTCGAGGTGGTCGAGCCGGGGCTCAAGTACAACCTGCCCGACATGAACGCGGCGCTCGGCACGAGCCAGATGAAGAAGCTCGACGCCTTCACCGCGAAGCGCGACCAACTGGTGCGTCGCTACCGCGAACTCCTCGCCGACCTCGACGAGCTCTCTCCGCTCGCCGATCCGTCATGGCCGCACCATCACGCGCGGCACCTGATGATCGTGCGGCAGACCGACGCCTCGCCGCTCTCGCGCGACGCGTTCATGGCGGCGCTCAAGGCCCGCAACATCGGCACCGGAATCCACTTCAAGGGCGTCCATCGCCACGCCTACTACCGGGCGAAGTACCCCGACGCCGGCGCGGGCGGGCGCCTCGCCAACAGCGACTGGAACACCGATCGACTCTGCTCGCTCCCGCTCTTCCCCGACATGACCGACGCGGATGTCCAGGACGTCGTCGACGCGATCAAGGACGCCTACGCCGAGGCCCGCACCGCGGTCGCCGCCGGAGCGGCCTCGTGAGCGGTGCGCGAAGCCCCCGCCGCGACGACGTCTCGATCGTCGTCCCGATCTACAACGAGTCGGCGACGCTCGAGGAGTTCGCGAGACGCACCCTCGCCGCGGCGCGCTCGATGCAGCGGCCCTTCGAACTCGTACTCGTCGACGACGGCAGCCGCGACGGGACCACCGAGAGGCTGCTCGCCCTCGCCGCCGCGCATCCGCGCGAAGTGGTCGCGGTGATCCTGAACCGCAACTACGGCCAGCACAGCGCGATCATGTGCGGCTTCGCGAAGGCCCGCGGCGAGATCGTGGTCACCCTCGACGCCGACCTGCAGAACCCGCCGGAAGAGATCCCCCGCCTCGTCGCGGCGATGGACGAGGGTGCCGACGTCGTCGGCACCGTGCGCATGAACCGGCAGGACACCATCTTCCGCAAGCTCGCCTCGCGCACGGTCAACGCCGTCGCCCGCAAGGTGACCGGCGTCGCGATGCGCGACTACGGCTGCATGCTGCGGGCCTATCGCCGCAACGTGGTCGAGGCGATGCTCGCCTGCCGCGAGAAGTCGACCTTCATCCCGGTGCTTGCGAACGCCTTCGCGCGGCGCGCCGTCGAGATCGAGGTCGCCCATGCCGAGCGTGCCGCGGGCGAGAGCAAGTACTCGCTCTTCAAGCTCGTGAACCTCCAGTTCGACCTGCTCACGAGCATGACCACGACGCCGCTTCGCCTCATGACCTGGTTCGGCGCCGGCATCGCCATGCTCGGCATCGGCTTCGGCGCGGCGCTGCTCGCGTTGCGGCTCCTCGCCGACCGCGCCTGGTGGGACCAGTTCTCCGAAGGCGGCGTCTTCACGATGTTCGCGATCCTCTTCGTCTTCGTCGGGTTCCAGTTCATGGCGATGGGCCTGCTCGGCGAATACCTCGGCCGCGTCTTCCACGACGTCCGCGACCGCCCCCGCTACTTCGTCCACGAAGTCGCGGGCGAAGGCCTCGCGGCGACGCCGATCCCCCGCTTCGAATCCGCCCGCTTCACGCCCACCGAAGCGGATCTCGCTCCCGAGCCTCCGACCCCCTCCGCATGAAGACGATCCTCCTCGCCTACCACGAGATCGGCGCCGCCGCCCTCGACGCCCTCGTCGCCTCGCCGATGGAGGTGGTCGCGGTCCTGACCCATCGCGACGATCCCTCCGAAGGCGGCTGGTACCGCTCGGTCGCCGCCGAGGCCGCGAAGCACGGCATCCCGGTCTTCGCACCGGAAGACCCGAACCACCCGATCTGGCTCGAGCGCCTCGCGGCGATGAAGCCTGAGGCCCTGGTCTCCGCGCACTACCGCAAGATGGTCTCCGCGGAGTTCCTCGCGCTCTTTCCGCGCGGCGGCTTCAACCTGCACGCGTCGCTGCTGCCGAGGTTCCGCGGGCGCGCGCCGATCAACTGGGTGCTCGTCCACGGCGAGACCGAGACCGGCGTCACGCTGCACGAGATGACCGATGCTCCCGACGCCGGCCCGATTCTGGGCCAGCGTCGGTTCAACATCGATCGCGACGACACCGCGCTCTCGCTGACCCGCAAGGCGTGCGAGGCGACGCGCGAGCTGCTCGGCGATCTGCTTCCGAAGATCGCGTCGGGCACGGCGCCGCGGACGGCGCAGGACGAGCGCCACGCGACGGTCATGCCCGCGCGGCGTCCCGAGGACGGCCGCATCGACTGGACGCAGGATGCCGAGCAGGTCCGCAACCTCGTCCGGGCCGTCACGCGGCCGTGGCCCGGTGCGTTCACGCATGTCGGCGACCGCCGGTTCTTCGTCTGGCAGGCCGAGACCGTCGCCGGCGAATCGGGCGAGCCGGGCGAGGTGCTCTCGGTCGAGCCGCTCGTCGTCGCATGCGGCACCGGTGCCCTTCGCATCGAGTTCGGGGAGCCCGCCGAAGGTCTCTACCTCTCGGGCGGCCAACTCGCGAAGGAACTCAATCTCGTCGAGGGCATGCGGCTTCGCCGCAGCGAGCGTCGCGGCCCCGAGCGCAAGACCTCGGTCCTGATCCTCGGCGTCAACGGCTTCATCGGCAGCCATCTCGGCGAGCGGCTCCTCGCCGACGGCCGCTTCGAGGTCTACGGGATGGACCTCCGCGCCGACAACCTCGCCGAGATCGTCGGGCATCCGGACTTCCACTTCGTCGAGGGCGACATCTCGATCAACCGCGAGTGGGTCGAGTACCACGTGCGGAAGTGCGACGTGATCCTGCCCCTCGTCGCCATCGCGACGCCGATCGAGTACACGCGGAATCCGCTTCGCGTCTTCGAACTCGACTTCGAGGAGAACCTTCGCATCGTCCGCGACTGCGCGAAGTACGGGAAGCGGATCGTCTTCCCGTCGACCTCCGAGGTCTACGGGATGTGCGGCGACGGCGAGTTCGACGAGGACCGCTCGAACCTCGTGCTCGGCCCGATCAACCGCCAGCGGTGGATCTACTCCGCGTCGAAGCAGCTCCTCGACCGCGTGATCTGGGCCTACGGCGCGCAGCGCGGCCTGCGCTTCTCGCTGTTCCGTCCCTTCAACTGGATCGGCCCGCGGCTCGACAGCCTCGACTCGGCCCGCATCGGTTCGAGCCGGGCGATCACGCAGCTGATCCTGAACCTCGTCGAGGGCTCGCCGATCCTGCTCGTCGACGGCGGAAGTCAGAAGCGCTGCTTCACCGACGTCGACGAGGGCATCGACTGCCTCTTCCGGATCATCGAGAACCGCGGCAACCGCTGCGACGGCAAGATCCTGAACGTCGGCAACCCCGACAACGAGGCGAGCATCCGCGAGCTCGCGGAGATGCTCGTCGCGCGGTTCGAGGCGCATCCGCTGCGAGGGAACTTCCCGCCGTTCGCGGGCTACCGCGAGATCGAGAGCGGCCGCTACTACGGCAAGGGCTACGAGGACGTGCAGCACCGCCGCCCGAGCATCCGCAACGCGCAGCGCTACGTCGGCTGGCGCCCGACGATCCCGACCGAGGAGTCGGTCGCCCGCACCCTCGACTGGTTCCTGCAGCTCGAGGTCGCACGACGCCACGCGTCGCCGGCGCTGGTCGAACAGGCCTGACGCGACTCCGACAGCCTCCCGCTTCCGAAGGCGAGTTCACGCCGAGTCACCTGCGCTCCCGCGAGTCGCCAAGCGACGCGCGATTCCGCCGTCCAACAGCACCACTGCCCGGGGCATCAGCGCGAGGCGGAGTCTTGTCGAGACGAACTCGGATCGAAGGCGGTCACTGTCGACCGCGCCGGCGACCGCGAAGGCCCGCCGCGCCAAAGGCCAGCGCCGCAAGCCCCGCGCCGCCCGGGACCGGGCTCAGCGAGATCTGCCCCGCCGTGATCGCGATGCCCGTGTTCTCGTACGCCCAACGCCCAAGCGTGACCGAGTAGTTGCTCGGCGAGGCCCCGCTGGACGACCCGGTCATCGAGAGGATCTCGATCCAGCCATGGAGCGTCGAAGCGCCAGACTGAAAGTTGAACAGGAGGTACTTCGAGGTCAGCGGCGACGCGCCTGCAAACGCGGCGTTGCCGCTGTTCACGATGTCTCCGGAGACGTTGCCGACACCTCGGTTCACGAAGGCGAACGCATTCGACGCGGCTCCCGCGTTGGCCGCCGCACCGTAGGCGGCGAGATAGCCGGGGAGCACGCCAGGCCCTCCAATTCGAAAGGTCCCGGTCCCAATCCAACTGGCTGCAACGCCAACCGCCCCCCCGGCATACGGCTCCTGCCCGGAGGCGTTCGCCATCGTGAACAGCTTGACGGAACCGCCCCCCGGCAAGCCCGCGAGGTTCACGGTCCGTATCTGTCCAAGGCTGGTGTTCCAGCCGACGACGGTGTTGACCTTGCTGCTGTCGACGACGATCGCCGCCTCGGCGGTGCCGGCGATCGACGAGGCCGTAGCCGTCGTCGCCATCGCGGCGTAGGTCATCAGTCGGGATCGAGTCGGCCGGGCAGACTGGGCGATCATCGTTCCGCTTGCCATGTTCGGGTGCCTTGCGTCGATGCGAGCCTGGCGACTCCACGATTCCCGACTGTCCGGACCGGTCGCCGTGGGCCTCGCCCGACCTTGGAATCTACTTCGCATCCACAGGTGGGCGAACCAGAGCACCCAAGATTCGCCGAGATCGCCGGGCCCGCATCGGTTCGATGCCGGGCGATCACGCAGCTGATCGTCAACCTCGTCGAGGGACCTGCCCGGATCTCGATCGCATGCCCGGCAGCAGGTGGTCACGCAGGATCTTGAGATGGATCTCCCGGCGGGCCGGGGCGATCTCGAAGGCGGCGATGAGGCGCAGCGACGCGAGAAAGTGGCGGTGGGCCTCGAAGTAGCGGCGGTCCGCAGGATCGCGATGCTCGAAGTAGCGCCGCGAAAAGGACTCCCACAGCCGCAGGCCCAGATCGACCGGGATGCCGGTGGCGAGCATGCTGAGCTCGAGTTCCGGCACCCCGTAGATCAGGTAGATCAGCGCGACGTCGAACCAATGGCTTCCGCGGGAGATGTCGCCCATGTCGATGACGACCGGCTCGCCCCGCCGCAGCATGATGTTGCTCGAGTGCAGGTCGAAGTGGACGCAATGCTCGGGACCCGGCATCTCTTCGAGCAGCCGATGCAGGAGATCGACGTCCGCGTCGGCGAGATCGCCGCGGAGACTCTCGATGTTGCCCTGCATGCGCTCGGCGAGCCGCGGGAGTTCCTCGAGCCCGTCCCTCGCCGCGTGCACGCGCTCGACGATCTCGAAGAGCATCGCGGCATGCTGCTCGACCTGTTCGGGCTCGCGACGGATCACCTCGCTGAAGAGCTCCGCCTCGAGAAGTTCGTAGACGACGCCGACGCGACCTTGGCAGGCGACCATCTCGAAGGAGATCGCGGTGGGAATGCCCATCACGAAGGCCTGTCGCGCCCGCTGCTTCTCCTGCTCGGCGACCGAGGCCGAGACTCCCTCGCGGTAGAGCTTCACGATCTGTTCGGGACCGATGCGAAAGCACTCGCCGCAGACGCCCGCGGAGATGGGCGAGAGCCCGTCGATCGAGATCTCGCGCGGAAGCGGAGAAGGCTCCGAGGCCCGCTCGAGGTGGAGGATCTTCGCGAGGCCGGTGATCTCGAAGACGCCCCAGAGGTCGGGGGAGAGGCCGACCACCCGCAGCCGTCCTCCCGCCGCGACGAGACGGTGATGCGCTTCGAGCACCACGCGAATCCCGGCACTGGAGAGGAATCGGCACTCCGAGAAGTCGAAGACCGCCTCGACGACACCCTCCCAACGCAGGCAGGCCTCGAGTCGGGGCGCCGTCTCGCTGGTGAAGCGTTGCGGCACCGGGATGCTCAGCACGCCAGCGACGGGAGCGATGGGATCGGCGGGATCGATCGGTGCGGCCGTCATGAACAAGACCCTCCTCGAGGCGGCCATGACCGCACTCGCGGCGAGTGCAGGCCCGACCTGCGGAGGCGCACTCTATCGAGCCATCGGGTCCGCCCTCGTGCCACCGAACCGAACGCGGCCTCCCTCGCGGTGCGGAACGCCGACCGCGACTACGCTGCCGACCCTGATGGCGGTCGCTCTTCGCATCGACGTCGACACCTTCTCCGGCACCCGCGATGGCGTGCCGCGTCTGCTGTCGATCCTCGAACGACGCGGCATCGCGGCGACGTGGTACTTCACGGTCGGGCCGGACAACATGGGGCGCCATCTGTGGCGACTGCTGCGGCCGAAGTTCGCGCTCAAGATGCTTCGTTCGAAGGCCGCGAGCCTCTACGGCTGGGAGATCCTGCTGCGCGGCACGCTGTGGCCGGGCCCCGAGATCGGCCGATCGCTCGCCGACACCATCCGCAGGCCGATCGCGGCCGGGCACGAGTTCGGCGTGCACGCCTGGGACCACCATCGCTGGCAGCGGGGCGTCGAGCGGCTCGCGGACGACGCGCTGCACGAGGAGTTCGACCGCGCCTTCACTCGACTCGCCGAGATCGCCGGACGAGCCCCCGAGACCTCCGCGACACCCGGCTGGCGGACGACCGAGCGCGTGCTCGCGATGAAGTCGTCCTACGCGCTTCGCTTCAACAGCGATTGCCGCGGCGGCGCGACGCCCTTCCTCCCCGTGGTCGGCGAGGGCGCGGACCGACGCCAACTCGACCAGCCGCAGGTCCCGGTCGATCTGCCGACCTACGACGAAGCGATCGGCACGCTCGTCGCCCACGACGAGGCGTTCAACGCGATGCTGCTCGCACGGCTGGCCGACGGCGCCCCGCACGTCCTGACGATCCACACCGAGAGCGAGGGCGGCGCGAAGGCGATGCTCTTCGAGCGTTTTCTTGATGCGGCGATCGCGGAAGGCCACACCTTCGAGCCGCTCGGCACCTGGCTCGATCGGCAGCCGCCGCCGCAGGAAGGGCGCCTCGTCAAGGGTTCGGTGCCGGGACGCGAAGGCTGGCTCGCGGTCGCTGAATCCGCCACGACTCGCGATGGCGAACTGGCGGCGTCCGCATTCCCGGAGCGCCGTGCGTGAGCACCTCGCGTCTTGTCTGGATCGCCGTCGCGGTCTTCGCCGCGGTGTATCTGCTCTTTCTGGGCGTGCGCCCGCTCATCGTGCCCGACGAACATCGCTACGCGGCGATCGGCCTCGAGATGATCGCCCGCGGCGACTTCACGGTGCCGCGGCTGATCGGCTTCCGCTACTTCGAGAAGCCCGCGGGCGGCGCGCATCTGGTCGTGATCGCGGTCGAGGCCTTCGGCCGCAACGCCTTCGCGTACCGCCTTCCGTCGGCGTTCGGCGCGGGGCTCGCGGCGCTCCTGCTCGCGTTCGCGGTCGCGCGGGCGACCGGCCGCGGCGGCATCGGCGCCCTGGCGGCGATCGCCTTCTCGACGATGGTGATGCCCGCGATCGTCGGGACGACGGTCATCCTCGATGCGCCGTTCGCCGGCTTCGTCACCGCATCGCTCGCGCTTGCATGGATCGGCCTCGAGTCGCCGCGGCGCGACCGGCGCCTTGGGCTGCTCGCGCTGGCTGGACTTGCCGCCGGTTGCGGGTTCCTCGTGAAGGGACCGCTGGCGATCGTGCTCGCGGCGATGGTGATCGGGCCGTGGCTCGTGTGGGAGCGCCGATGGCGCGATCTGCTGCTGGTGCCTTGGATCCCGCTCTTCTTCGCTTCGCTCGCCGTGCTTCCATGGGGTCTCGCGATCCACGACCGCGAGCCGCAGTTCTGGCCGACCTTCATCTGGGTCGAGCACGTGCAGCGATTCCTGAAGCCCGACGGCAACCAGCACGCCGAACCGTGGTGGTTCTTCCTGCCGGTGGTCCTGGTCGCGGCGATGCCGTGGACGCTGGCGGCGCCGGCGGCGCTTCGAGGTCTGGTCTCCGGCTCGAACGAGGACCGATCGAGCCGAGCGTCCGAGGTCGCCTCGACCTCCGAGGTGTCGCCTCCGCTGCGTTCATGGCTCCGCTTCTCGCTCTGCTGGATCGCGCTGCCGCTTCTCTTCTTCTCGGCGAGTTCGGGCAAGCTCGCCACCTACCTGCTGCCGGTGCTGCCGCCGATCGCCGGGCTTGTGGCGATCGGACTGGTCCGGGCGTTCGAGCGACGCCCCGCGGCGGCAAAGCCATCGCTCGCCGCGAAGGCGCCGGCGGGCCTCCTGCTGCTGCTCGCGCTCTTCACGCTGCTCATGACGCTCCTCACCGACGACTCGTCGCGGATCTGGCTCGACGGCGGGCGATGGCGCGGCCTGGTGCTGGCCGCCGGCCTTGCGATGTGGGCGGTCTTCGATCTCAAGGCGATCCGCGAGCCCGACGCGATGCGGCGGGTGATGTGGATGGGACTCTCGCCGGCGGTGCTCTTCGCCTGCTTCCCGATCCTCTACCCCTCGGCGCTCGTGCCCGAGTCGAAGGCCCCGTCGGTGTTCATCCTCGAGCACCGCGAGCGCCTCGCGGCGGCGCCGACGATCGTGGCGACCGAGCAGATCGCGATCGCGATCGGCTGCGAACTCGACCGCTACGACAAGCTGATCGCCCTCGCGCCGGGTGAACTCGAGAACGGTCTCGGCCACGAGGAGGAGGCGAATCGCCTGATCGCGGGCGAGGCGCTCGTGGATCGCCTTCGGGCCTTGCTTGCCGACGGCGCCGTCAGCGTGGTCGGCCAGGCGCGGCACCTCGACCCGGTGCTCGATCCCGCGATCGGGCAGGGCCTGCTGCCGCCGCCGACCGCCCGCGTCGAGGGACCTCGGCTGGTGATCGTCGAATTCGGGGGTGGCGCTCCGATCACACCCTGATTGATCCGAGCCTGCGGGCTATCGCTCGCTCATCAGCAACATCACCAACTGCTCGCGAAGCTTCGGAACGTGGACGGTGATCACTTCCCACACCAGTTCGTGATCGACGCCGAAGTAGACGTGGATCAGCCGATCGCGCATGCCTGCCATGGCACGCCAGTCGATCGCGCCGTGGCGACGGCGGAGGTCTTCCGGCATCTTCTTGGTGGCCTCGCCGATGACTTCGAGGCTGCGAACAAAGGCCCGTCTCAAGGTGGGATCGGACAGAAATCGCTCACGCGACACTCCGTGCGAGGTCGCCTGGAGGTACTCGATCTCGTCGAGCATGTGCCGAACCAGTTCACGCCACTCGAAGGACATCGCGAGCCTCCGCGAGGATGTGCGGCCCCACGTGTGGGCTCAACGATTCCGTGGTGATCACGTCCACGTGGCGCCCGAGCGTCGCCTCAAGCAGTTCGCCGAGATCGAGGAAGCGGCGATAGGTCTTCTCGCCCGGCTCGAACTCGACGAGCAGATCGATGTCGCTGGACTCGCTCGCTTCGCCCCGCACGACCGAGCCGAACAACTTGAGACTCCGAACCCCAAGGTTCAGGATCTCGGCTCGCTTGGCTGCGAGAGAGGCTTCGATCGCCGATCGTTCAAGTTCGGATTGCCTGGCCGTCGGGGTCATGGCGGGAGTCTACGCGTGGCCTCCCGGTCCGAGCGACGGAAGGCGATCGCGCCTCTACCATCCCGCCCCGTGAGCACCCCCACCCCTGCCGACATCCGCCGCGTCGCCT